>NZ_JBEYTW010000048.1:0-63224 GCF_040643275.1 Spirillospora sp. NPDC047418 | reverse complement strand
GGGCTGGTGGCCGAGCTGCTCGCCGGGCGGGACGTGCTGGTGATCACCGACGCGGGCATGCCGGGGGTGTCGCGCCGCAGATCAACGAGGCGGGGTCACGCGTCGGCGGCCATCTCCTTGACCTTCTCGATCAGGGCCAGGCGGCTCTTGTGGTCGCCGGCTATCGGGGCGACGTTCAACGTCGTGACGCCGGACTCGCGCATCGCGGCGAGCCGCTCGCGGACGTGCCCCTCGGAGCCGATGAGGGACATCTTCTCCAGCAGCTCCTGCGGGACCTTCGCGGCGGCCTCGTCCTTCTTGCCGTCCAGGTACAGGTCCTGGATCTCCTCGGCCTCCTTCTCGAAGCCGTAGCGGCGGGCGAGGTCGTTGTAGAAGTTCTTGCCCTTGGCGCCCATGCCGCCGATGTAGAGCGCCGCCATCGGACGGCCGAACTCCAGGAAGCCCCGCACGTCGTCGCCGATGGCGAGCGGGGCCTGGCCGACCACGTCCAGCTCGCCGAGGGCGGGGTCGCGCCTGGCCTTGCCGGCGGCGAGGGACGCGCCCCACACGTCCGCGGCCTTCTCCGGCATGTAGAAGATCGGCTCCCAGCCGTTGGCGATCTCGGCGGTCTGCTCGACGTTCTTCGGGCCGATCGCGGCGACCAGGATCGGGATGTCGGCCCGCACCGGGTGGTTGATGAGCTTCAGCGGCTTGCCGAGGCCGGTGCCCTGCTCCGCGGGCAGCGGCAGCTTGTAGTACTTGCCGTCGTACTGGAGCCGCTCGCGCCGCCACACCTTGCGGCAGATCTCGATGACCTCGCGGGTGCGGCCGAGCGGCGCCGTGTACGGGACGCCGTGGAAGCCCTCGATGACCTGCGGGCCGGACGCGCCGATGCCGAGCGTGAACCGCCCGTCGGACACGTAGTCCAGGCCGGCGGCGGTCTGCGCCGTCGCGGTGGGCGTGCGGGAGTAGATGTTGAGGATGCCGGAGGCGATCTCCAGCCGCTCGGTCTTCGCCGCGATGTAGCCCATCTGGCTGACCGCGTCGAAGCTGTAGGCCTCCGCGATGTAGACGATGTCGAGCCCGGCCTTCTCGTAGTCGGCCAGCTCCTCGACGGTCTCCTTGAAACCGCCCGAGTAGCTCAGCGCCATCCCGATGCGCATCGGCACCCTCTCCCTAACCGAATCCGATTCCAGTCGAACGTAACCTACTCGCCGCCCCGCCGTCAGGACAGGGCGGGACCGTGCAGCGCGTCCAGCACGGGCCGGTACAGGTCACCGCGGATCCTGGCGACCGTCCCGCCGTTCCTGCCCGCCAGCGAGGCCGCCCACTCGACGGCGGCGGGGAGCACCTCGTCCTCGGACGCGGTCCGCTGGACGATCCCCGCCTCCCGCGCCTGCTCGGCGGTGTAGCGGCGGCCGGTGAGCATGGCCTCGTGCGCGGTCGCCCTCGGCAGCCGCTCCTTGATCAGCAGGTTCATCCCGGGCGTGAAGCTCATGCCGAGGTCGACCTCGGGCAGGCAGAAGTAGCCCCGGTCGGTCCGCATGACCGCGTGGTCGTGGCAGAGCGCGAGCATCCCGCCGCCCGCGAACGCGTGCCCGTTCAGCGCCGCGACCGTGGGCATCGGCAGCTCCAGGACGCGCGCGAACAGGCCGTGGACGCGCCCCAGGTACTCCTCGAACTTCTCCGGGTTCGCGCCGAGCCAGTCGAGGTCGAGGCCGTTGGAGTAGAACTTGCCGGTGCCGACCGTGACGAGCGCGCCGGGCCCGTCGTTCGCCGCCACGGTGTCGAGCGCGCCCTCGACCGCGCCCAGGAAGTCCGGGCTGAACCGGTTCTCACCGGCGTCGTACCGCAGGACGTACACGTCTCCGTCGCGCTTGAGGTCGATCACGTGGCTCTCCTTCATCTGTGCCTGGACGCACCCTACTCGTGAGTAGCCATCGTGCGCTCCGCTCCCCGGCCGGTAGGACGTCCGTCATGGTCACCCTTCTCTATGACGTGCGTCATGGGCAACGCGAGGACCTTATGATGAATGTCATAATCGAGTCATGGGGACGGACAGCCGGGAACGCATGGTGCGCAGCGCCGCCTACCTCTTCCGCGAGCGCGGCTACAGCGGCACCGGGTTCCGCGACGTCATCGCGCACAGCGGCGCCCCGCGCGGGTCGATCTACCACCACTTCCCCGGCGGCAAGGTGCAGCTCGCGGAGGAGGCCGTCCGCTACGCCGGCGACTTCCTCAACGCGGGGATCCTCGCCGCCACCGAGGGCGGCGACGCCGCCTCCGCGGTGGACGCGTTCGTCGGCTGGTGGCGGCAGGTACTGGTCAAGAGCGAGTTCCGGGCGGGCTGCCCCGTCCTCGCCGTCACGGTCGAGTCCCAGGAGGAGGCCCCGCAGCTCGCGGCGGCGGCCGCGGCGGTCTTCAACCGCTGGCAGGACACCCTCGCCACCGGGCTCGGCAACGCCGGCGTCCCCGACGACCGCGCCGCCCGCCTGGCCCGCCTCATCGTCGCCGCCGTCGAGGGCGCCACCGTCCTGTGCCGCGCCCACCGCGACGTGGCCCCCCTGGACGACGTCGTCGCCGAGCTGAAGGACATCACCCGCCGGGCGGTCGAGAACGCCTAGGACTCCCGCGCCCGCGCGTCCTCCGCCGCGGGCTCCGCGGCGAGGAGCTCGGCGACGGCCTGGAGCGCCAGGACGTAGGACATGGGGCCGAAGCCGGCGATGGTGCCGGTCGCGACGCCGGCGACGACGGAGGTGTGGCGGAACTCCTCGCGCGTCGCGGGGTTGGTGATGTGGACCTCGATGAGCGGCGCGGTCCGCTGGGCGAGCGCGTCGCGCAGCGAGTAGGAGTAGTGGGTGAACGCGGCCGGGTTCAGCACGATCGGGACGCGCTCGTCGGCGGCCTCGTGCACCCAGTGCACCATCTCGGCCTCGTCGTCGGTCTGCCGGACCTCCACGCTCAGGTCGAGGCGGCGGCCCGTGTCGCGGCAGAGGGCGGCGAGGTCGTCGAAGCTGGTCGTCCCGTACGTGCCGGGCTCCCGCACGCCGAGGCGCCGCAGGTTCGGGCCGTTCAGGACGAGCACGCGGTTCGTCATGGGACGCTCCTTTCTGGGGGACGACCACCAGACCCCCGCGGGGTCGCGCGACGGTCCTGGCTCCGCCGGCGCTCCGCCGCGGTCATCGCGCGACCTCCCGGTAGGCGGCGGCGAGCAGGTCCTCGTCGGGGCCTTCGAGGCGGCCCGGCGACGCGATGCCGTCCAGGACGACGAAGCGGAGCGTCGAGCCGCGCGACTTCTTGTCGATGGCCATGGTGGCGCGCAGGCCCGGCCAGTCGGCGGCATAGGAGACCGGCAGGCCGACCGAGGCGAGGACGTCGCGGTGCCGCTGGACGACCCCGGCGGGCAGCCGCCCGGCGAGCCGGGACAGCTCCGCCGCGTAGACCATGCCGATCGCGACGGCGTGGCCGTGCCGGAACGTGTAGTCCTCGGCCTTCTCGATGGCGTGCGCGAGGGTGTGGCCGTAGTTGAGGATCTCCCGGAGGCCGCTCTCCCTCAGGTCGGCGGAGACGACGCGGGCCTTGACCCGGACCGCCCGTTCGACCAGCTCGCGGGTGTGCGGGCCATCCGGGGACGCGGCGCCCTTCGGGTCGTCCTCGACCAGGTCCAGGATGGCGGGGTCGGCGATGAAGCCGGCCTTGATGATCTCGGCGAGGCCGCTGATGTAGTCGTCGTGCGGCATCGTCAGCAGCGCGGTCAGGTCGCACAGGACGCCGGCGGGCGGGTGGAACGCGCCGACGAGGTTCTTGCCCTCGGGAACGTTGATGCCGGTCTTGCCGCCGACCGCCGCGTCCACCATGCCGAGCAGCGTCGTCGGGACGAGCACCGTGCGCACGCCGCGCAGCCACGACGCCGCCGCGAACCCGGCGAGGTCGGTGGTGGCGCCGCCGCCGACGCCGACGACGACGTCCGTGCGGGTCATGCCGAGGCGGGCGAACGACGACCAGAGGCCGGCGAGGACGCCGACCTCCTTGGCGGCCTCGCCGTCGGGGACGGGCAGCGCCCGGACGGTGTACCCGGCCTGTTCGAGCGCCCCGCAGACGGGACGGGCGATCTCCGGGAGGCCCTCGGCGTGGACAACGGCGACGGTGCGGGCGCGGCCGCCGACCATGGCGGGCAGCTCGCCGATGACGCCCGCGCCGATGACGACGTCGTACGGCTCGGCGCCGCCCACCTGGACCGTGGCGTGTGTCACGTGGCGTCGTCCAGGGCCTTGGCGATCTCTTCGACGATGTCGGCGGGGTCGCGGCCGTCGGTGTCGACGGCGATCGTGCCGAGGCGCTCGTAGATCGGCAGGCGCTCCGCCAGGAGCTTGCGCATCTGGCTGCGCGGGTTCAGCACGAGCAGCGGCCGCGCGGAGTTGAGGCCGACCCGCTTGATCGACTCGGCGAGGCCGGCCTTCAGGTAGACGACCGTGCGGCCGGCGAGGAGCTCCTGCGTCTCCGGGGCGAGGACGGCGCCGCCGCCGAGGGCGACGACGCCCTCGTGCTCGGCGAGGGCCGCGGCGACGGCGGCGCGTTCCAGCGCGCGGAAGCGCTCCTCCCCGTCGTCGATGAAGATCTCGCCGATCGGCTTGCCCGCGGCGGCCTCGACGTCGGCGTCGGTGTCGCGCAGCGCGACGCCGAGGCGCTCGGCGAGCGCGCCGCCGACGGTGGTCTTGCCCGAGCCGGGCGGGCCGATGATGACTGCCTTCGGGCGCATGGTCCCCTTCACTTGATCGTCAGGGAGGACAGGTATCCGCGCAGGTTGCGCGCGGTCTCCTCGGCGGAGTCGCCGCCGAACTTCTCCAGCGCGGCGTCGGCGAGGACGAGCGCGACCATCGCCTCGGCGACGACCCCGGCGGCGGGCACGGCGGTGACATCGCTGCGCTGGTTGATCGCCTTGGCGGGCCCGCCGGTCTTCACGTCGATGGTGTCCAGCCGGCGCGGGACGGTCGAGATCGGCTTCATCGCGGCGCGCACGCGCAGCACCTCGCCGGTCGTCATGCCGCCCTCGACGCCGCCCGCCCGGTTCGTCCGGCGGCGGACGCCCTCGGGCGTGCCGTCGATCTCGTCGTGCGCCCGCGAGCCGGGCCGCCGCGCGGTGGTGAACCCGTCGCCGAGCTCCACGCCCTTGATCGCCTGGATGCCCATGAGGATGCCGGCGAGCCGCGCGTCGAGCCGCCGGTCCCAGTGGACGTGGCTGCCGAGGCCGGGCGGGAGCCCGTAGGCGAGGACCTCCACGACGCCGCCGAGGGTGTCGCCGGCCCGCTTCGTGTCGTCGATGTGCGCGACCATCGCGGCGGACGCCGCCTCGTCGAAGCAGCGGACGGGGCTCTCGTCCACCCGCGCGAGGTCATCGGGCCCGGGCAGGACGCCGTCGGGCGCGGCGACCTGGCCGAGCGCGATCACGTGGCTGAGGACGTCCACGCCGAGCGCCTGGCCGAGGAACGCCTTGGCGACGGTGCCGAGCGCGACCCGCGCGGCGGTCTCCCGGGCGCTGGCCCGCTCCAGCACCGGACGCGCGTCGTCGAACCCGTACTTCTGCATGCCGACGAGGTCGGCGTGGCCGGGCCGGGGCTGCGACAGCGGCGCGTTGCGCGCCTGGGCGGCGAGGACGTCGGCGTCGACGGGGTCGGCCGACATGACCGTCTCCCATTTCGGCCACTCGGTGTTGCCGACCTCGATCGCGACCGGCCCGCCGAGCGTCACCCCGTGCCGGACGCCGCCGAGGATCGTCACCTGGTCCTGCTCGAACTTCATCCGGGCGCCCCGCCCGTGCCCGAGCCGCCGGCGGCGCAGTTCCTCGGCGATGTCCGCCGAGGTCACGCGCACACCGGCCGGCAGGCCCTCCACGATCGCGGTCAGGGCCGGGCCATGGGACTCCCCCGCGGTCAACCAGCGCAGCATGACCACGATCCTATTGACTCCGCGCGCCCGCGCGTGACGGCGTCCACCATCTGAGAGGCTCGGCGGCGTGGCGCCGGCCGGTTCAGGCGATCTCGCGCCAGTCGAGGACCGGGGCGGCCGTGTCCCTGATCGCGGCGAGGAGGCCGAGCCGGTTGGCGCGGACGTCCGGGTCCTCGTCCATGACCAGCACGTCGTCGAAGAACCTGTCGATGGGCGCGACGAGGGCGGACGCGGCCTCCGCGAACTCCGGCAGGGACGGCCGGGCGGTCAGCTCGGCCCTGACGCGGGCGAACGCCTCGTGCAGGTCGCGCTCGGCGGGCTCGGTGAACCGGTCCGGGTCGTAGCCGGCCTCGGCGGTGCCCGGCACGATGCGCAGGACGCGCTGCAGCCCCGCCGTGAGCCGGGCGAACCCGGACGAGCCGAGCAGCCCCGCCAGGTCGCCGGCGGCCTGCGCGGCGTGCGCCGGGGTGCCCGCGAGCGGCAGCACGGCGCGGACGACGTTCACCGGGTGCCCCTCGTCCAGGAGGTTCTGCTCCAGCCGCCGCGCGATGAACCGCTCGGCCTCGGCGAGCGCGTCGGGGGCGACGGCGACGGGCTGGTGCCGGGCGGCGAGGGCGAGGCCGTCCCCGACCGTGACCGGCGCGAGGCGCGGGACGCCCCGCAGGATCGCGGTCAGCGCGAGCGCGGCGCGGCGCAGCCCGAACGGGTCGGAGCTGCCGGTCGGGGCGGACCCGACGGCGAACAGCCCGGTGAGCAGGTCGAGCCGGTCGGCGGCGGCGAGGACGGCGCCGGCGGCCGTGGCGGGCGGCGCGTCCCCGGCGGCGCGGGGCAGCTCCATGTCGTGCAGGGCCCGCGCGACGGCCTCGTCCTCGCCGGCGCGGCGGGCGTACTCGCGGGCCATCGTCCCGGCGAGGCTCGGCAGCTCGATGACCATGGACGAGGCGAGGTCGAACTTCGCCAGCGCGGCGGCGCGGGCCAGCGCGGCCCTCTCCTCGGGGCTGAGATCGAGGCGGCCGGCCAGGTCGGCGGCGATCGCGGCGATCCGCGACGACCGGTCGGCCATCGACCCGAGGCGCTCGGTGAACGTGAGCCGGCCGAGGCCCTCCTTGATCTGCTCGGGCGTGCTCCGCAGGTCCTGCCGGAAGAAGAACGAGGCGTCCTCGTAGCGGGCGCGGAGCACGGCCTCGTTCCCCGCCCGGACGGCGCCGTGGTCGCATTCGCCGTTGGCGACCGTGACGAAGTGCGGGAGCAGCCGTCCCGAGGCCCGCCGCACCGGCAGGTAGCGCTGGTGCTTGCGCATGACCGTGGTGAGGATCTCCTCGGGCAGCTCCAGGTACTTCTCCTCGAACGAGCCGAGGATGGCGACCGGCTCCTCGACGAGGTCGACGATCTCCTCGACGAGCGCGTGCTCGGCGGCGAGGTCGACCGCCCCGTCGCGGCCCCGCGCGAGGGACCCGGCGCCGTCGGCGATGCGGGTCCGGCGGCGGGCCCGCTCGGGTTCGATCCCGTGCTCGCGCAGGACGCCGACCAGCGACGCGGCGTCCGGCACGTCGACCCGCGGTGACGCGGCCGTCCGGTGGACGTGCGTGGAGCGCCCGGCGGTCAGGCCGGACACGGTGAACGGGATCTCCCGCCCGTCCAGCAGGGCCAGCAGCCAGCGGATCGGGCGGGCGAACGACAGGCCGGGCGCGTTCCAGCGCATGTTCTTCCCGGCGCGGAGCCCGGTGACGATGCCGGGGAGCAGCGCGGCGAGGACCTCGGCGGCGGGACGTCCCACCACCTTCCGGATGTATCCGGCGTACTCCCCGCCCGCGACGGTGACCCTCCCGACGTCCGGGACGTCGATGCCGTGCCCCCGCGCGAAGCCGAGCAGCGCCCGCGTCGGCTCCCCGGACGCGTCGTAGGCGGCGGCGAGCCGGGGCCCCTTCACGACCTGCTCGGTGTCGGGTTCGCGGGCCTCCAGGTCGCGGGCGAGCACGATGATCCGGCGGGGCGTCGCGCACGTGTCGAGCGAGGACGCGTCCGTGAACAGCCCGGCCTCCGCCAGCCCGTCGCGCAGCCGCTCCGCCACGTGTGCGGCCGTCCGCGCGACCTCGTGCGGCGGCAGCTCCTCCACTCCGATCTCCAGCGCGAACGTCCCCGCCGGGGCGTCCGGCAGCGCGCCCGGTTCGGAGCCGGGTTCGGAGCCGGGTTCGGAGCCGGGTTCGGAGCCGGCCGGCCGGGTCGCGGCGTCGCCGAGCGGATGCCCGAGCTCGGCGCGGCGCTCCACCCACAGGGCGGCGACCTCGTGGGCCAGGCCGCGCATCCGGGCGAACGCGCGGGCCCGCTCGGTGGTGCCGATCGCGCCGCGCGCGTCCAGCACGTTGAACGCGTGCGAGCACTTCAGCACGTAGGTGTGGGCGGGGACGGGCAGCCGCGCGTCCAGCATCCGGCGGGCCTCGGCCGCGTACGCCTCGAACAGCTCCCGGTTCGTCGCGATGTCGGCGTCGTCCAGGTAGTAGCGGCTCATCTCGTACTCGGCCTGCCCGAACGCCTCCCCGTAGGCGATGCCGGGCGCGTACGCGATGTCCTTGAAGTGGGAGACGCCCTGCAGCGCCATCAGGATGCGTTCCATCCCGTAGGTGATCTCGACCGAGACGGGGTCGAGGGTCAGCCCGCCGGACTGCTGGAAGTAGGTGAACTGGGTGATCTCCAGGCCGTCCAGCCACACCTCCCAGCCGAGCCCCCACGCGCCGAGCGCGGGCGAGGCCCAGTCGTCCTCGACGAACCGGACGTCGTGGGCGCGCAGGTCGATGCCGAGCGCGGTGAGGCTGCCGAGGTACTGCTCCTGCGCGTCGCCCGGCTCCGGCTTGAGGATCACCTGGAACTGGGTGTGGGTCTGCAGCCGGTTCGGGTTGTCGCCGTAGCGGGAGTCGTCGGGGCGGACGCTCGGCTCGGCGTAGGCGACCCGCCACGGCTCCGGGCCGAGGACGCGCAGCGCCGTGGCCGGGTTCAGCGTGCCCGCCCCCACCTCGGTGTTCATGGGCTGCGCGACGAGGCAGCCGCGCCCCGCCCAGTAGTCGGTGAGCCTGATCAGGGCGTCCTGCATCGTCAGCACGGGCGTGGTCGGCACGGGAGTCTCCAAAGTGGCGCGAAAGGACAAGCCTAGAAGCGCCCGAGACCTCGCTCGATCGCGACGCGCACGGGAGACTCCGCGGGAAGCGGGCCGGACGGCGCGAGCGGCGGCTGCGCCATGAAGCGGGGCCGCGTCCCGTGGTGCTCCTGCGCGGCGTGGACGAGGAACGGGTGGCACAGGTAGACGTCGCCGGCGCGTCCCGTCGCGTAGGCGAGCGGCCGGTGCCCGGTCGCCGGGACGGCCTCTCGCGCCAGCTCCATGAACGCCAGCCCGTCCTCCCCGGCGGGTTCCAGGATCGGCGGGACGTCCAGGTGGGAACCGACGCGGATACGGGTCGGCCCGTCGTCGCCGCCCACGTCGGAGAACAGGAACAGCATCAGCAGCGCGCGGCCCTTCGACGCCGCGTTCACCCGGTAGGACATGAAGTCGGCCGGGTCGTCGCCGGGGAAGCTCGCGTCGACGTGCCAGCCGTCGTCGCCGGGCGCGTCGTCGCTGGGGAACCGCACCGGGAACGTGCCGAGGCCGCCGCGCGGCAGCCAGGCGCCCGTCCCGACGAGGGCGTCGAACGCGTCGTGCAGGCGGGGCGTGTTCGCGGCGGCCCGGAACGGCTCCTGGGCGTAGTCGCCGAGCCGCACGACCGGACGCGTCCAGGTCGCGGGGTCGCCGGGGTCGCAGCCCGTGTCGCGCCACAGGATCGCCCGGCACTCGTCCGCCAGTTCCCGGGGGAACGCCTCCTCGACCCGGACGAACCCGTCGGCGAGGAAGGAGTCAACATCGACCATGGCGCCAGCCTGCCAAAACGCTCCGGGCGGACGCGAGCGATTTACCGGCGCAGGACGTTCAGCTCGACGCCACCGACGATGCGCCCGCGGAGTACTTCGGCGAGCCGGTCCGACACCCGCTGCACGGTGCCGCGCTCGTCGTGGCCCGGCACGACCGCGAACCGGACCGCGACCTCGGCGGACGTCCCCTCGACCACCCGGACGCCGGTCACGGACGGGTCCGAGCCGAACGCGGCGTCGACGGCGGCGAGGACGTCCGGGTCCTCGTGCGGCGGCGGGACGGGACGGCCCTCGGCGAGCAGGTGCAGGCGCAGCCCGTCCACCGCGAACGGCACCGGGCCCGCCACGTCCACGACCAACGCGTCGGCGCCCTCGTCGAGGGTGGCGCGGCACGCGTCGCCGCCGCGCACTGTCACGGGGCGGGCGTCGGCGCGCCAGGCCCGCATCGTCTCGGTGCAGGTGAAGCCGAGCACGCCGCGGCGGCCGTCGTCGCCGATCAGCGTCGGCAGCGCCATCTCGCTGTTCTTCTCCCGCCGCAGCTCGGTGGGCGCGACCTCTTCCTCCTCGGTGAGGACGGCGACGATCGGCACGAGCAGCCGGGCGCCCTGCAGCCGCCGCAGCACCGTGTGCGCGCCGACCCGCCCGGCCGCGTACCCGGCCAGCGCCTCGCACAGCCGGGGGTCGGCGCTCCCGTCGTCCCCGGGGTTCAGTGGTTCGGGAATCGTCAGTCCGGACACGGCAGGAAGGCTATAGCCTCCGGCGACCGCCGCGCGTACCTATCCGGATACTGTCCGCAACCGGAACGTCGCCCGAGAGGTCACCCGAGGTCGGCGATGGCGGCGACCGTGCCGCCGCCGGAGGGCCCCTGGTGGACGGCGGCGACCGACACGAACACCGCCGGGTCGCCGGTGACGGACGCCGCGACGCCGCCGACGCACGCCTTGATCTGCCGGTGCCAGTGCACGTCGGAGTCGTCCAGCATGATGTTGCGGCGCCCCCGGACCGCGCCGCTCGGATCGGCCTCGCACTTGATGAACACGTTGACGAGCCGGTCGCCGAGGTCGGACGTGCGGGGCCTGTCGGGCAGGTCGAGGCCGGTCGACCTGATCGCGTCCCAGACGCCGTCGGCGTCCAGTGCGTCCTTCATCACACCGTGCCCGGCCCGGTACCGGCCGCCGATGCCGCGCACGTTCCCGACGACGACGATCTGCGCCCGGTCGAGTTCGACGCCGGACGAGCACGACGCCACCGACGAGTACAGCGACAGGTCCCGGTGGATCTGCTCCGCCGACGGCGCCTCGATCTCGCCGAGCGCGACGGCGATGCCGAGGGCGGTGGTCGAGTTGGAGATGTCCATCGAGGCGAGGGTGTCCTCGGTGACGACGTCGCGGCCGCGCGACTTGGCGTCGTTGATCGTGTCGAGGGTGAGCAGCGGCGTCTTCGTCTGGACGTAGTGGACGTCGGCCGGGTCGTCGATCCCGGCGGTCTTCATGGCCTCGCGGACGCCGGCGGCGACGGTCTCGACCATCGCGGGCCGGCCGATGTCCTCGGGCAGGATGACGCCGCTCATCGCGACGCCGACCGACAGGCGCGGCTCGTCGGAGGCGGGCGCCCCCGCCGGGTCGAGGGTGGCGAACACGGTGGCGTGCGGGCTGAGGACGCCGTCGGTGCCGCCCGACCACACCAGCGGGACGCGCGCCACCTCGGCCGCGCTCCGGGTGCCCCTGGCGAGGAGCACCTCGCGGAACGCCCGGTCGGCCAGCAGCCGGGTGTAGTCGTTCACGCCGCCGTTGCCCTCGGTCTTGCCGACGACGGCCAGGACCCGGTCGGCCTCCAGGACGCCGTCGTCGATCAGCCGGGCCAGCCCGGCCGCGTCGGTCACGGACTCGATGGGGATCTTGCGGACTTCGATCGGATCGGGCACGTCATCGCTCCTCAGCTCGGTCGAATCGATCTCTACCCCGGACGCCTCCGGGGGTCACGCCTCCACGACCGTCCCGGCCCCGCCGCGGGCGGCGTCGCCGAGCCGGGCCAGCTCCGCGATCGCGGCGCGCCGCCCGCCGGCCGCGACGAACCGCCGCACCGCCTCCACCTTCGGGCCCATGGTGCCGCCGGCGAAGTGCCCGGCGGCGGCGAGCCCGGCCAGCTCCGCGACCGTGGTGCGGTGCAGGGGGCGGGCCGCCGGCGTCCCGAACCCGGCCACCGCGTTCGGCACGTCCGTGGCGATCACCAGCATGGACGCGCCGAGCCGGCGGGCCAGCAGCTGGGCGGCGAGGTCCTTGTCGACCACGGCCTCGACGCCGCGCAGCGCCCCGCCGGACCGGACGACGGGCGCTCCCCCGCCGCCCGCCGCGACGACGACGTGCCCGGCGTCCAGCAGCGCCGCCGCGGCGTCCGCGTCCAGGATCTCCAGCGGCTCGGGCGAGGCGACGACGCGCCGCCAGCCCCGCGCCCCGAACGGCCGCCACGTCTCCCCGTGCGCCATGGACAGGCGCGCCCGCTCCTCAGGGAAGTACCGGCCGATCGGCTTGGCGGGGGCGGTGAAGCCGGGGTCGGCGGCGTCCACGAGCGTCCGCGTCACCACCGTGGACACCGGGCGGGCGGCGCCCCGCGCGCACAGCGCCCGGTCCAGCGCGTTCATGATCATCACGCCGACGGTGGCCTGGGTCTGCGCGCCGCACCAGTCCAGCGGGACGGGCGGCACCACGCCCGCGGCCAGCTGGTTCTTGATCAGCAGGTTGCCGACCTGCGGCCCGTTGCCGTGCGTGAGCGCGACCCGCGCGCCCGCCGCGACCAGGTCCGCGACCGGCGCCATCGCGGCCTCGATCGCCGCCGCCTGCGCGTCCGGCGCGGCGCTGCCGTCCGGCGCGGTCATGGCGTTGCCGCCGAGCGCGATCAGGATCCGCTCGCCGCCGAGCGGTCCCCCGCCGTTCCAGGTCACGGGACGGACGCTAACCCGCGCGAAGGGCGGCGCTCACGGGCGAAATCCGCCCAACGAGCGCCGCTTCTTCGGCAACTTCTAGGGACGCGCGCCAAGCCGGCCGACCCAGCCCATCGCTTCGTAGGTGGTCGTGACGGTCCCGCGCCCGGCCTCGGTCGTCCGGAATTCGAGCAGGTCGGCGGTCGTCGCCGAGATGACCAGCCGGGACTCGGTCGCGGCCGCGCCGCCGTCCGGGGCCGACGCCGCGACGA
This sequence comes from Spirillospora sp. NPDC047418, assembly GCF_040643275.1. NCBI lineage: Bacteria > Bacillati > Actinomycetota > Actinomycetes > Streptosporangiales > Thermomonosporaceae > Spirillospora > Spirillospora sp. NPDC047418. Next base: position 50,210 of record NZ_JBEYTW010000048.1, on the reverse strand, counting down.
CCGCCATGCCGGGGCGGCCGAGCCGGTCGGTGGCCCGGCCGGCCAGCCGGATCCCGGGCTGCCCGGCGAGGACCTTGAACAGCGCCGACTTGGCGCCCGGCGTGATCGGCCCGCCGAGCAGGTCGTGCGCGATCCCCCACACGTAGGCGGTGAAGGTGAAGGTGCCCTTGAACGGGTTCTCGGCGGCCTTCAACTCGCGCTCGTAGCGGTCGCGCAGCACGGCCGACAGGCTCCGCGGGTCCTCGGGCAGGTCCGCGAGCTGCTCGGGGGTCATCTCCCCGGTGCCGGGGCCCCGGCGCATCGGCCCTTCCCAGACCTGCTTCTCACTGGAGCCGCCGAGGCGGGGAGACCCGTCCTGCCGCCACAGGGCCTTGTCCCGGGCGGTGGGGAAGACGAGCCTGTCCGGGCCGCCGGTCTTGCGCGCCCTGCCTCCGTCGCGCGGGAGCCAGACCTCGCCGGGGCTCTCGATCAGGGCCTTGTAGGTGATCTTCTTGTCCACCTTGCGGCGGTCCCGCCCCGTGCCGACGGCCACCTTGCGGTGCCCGCCCGCCTCGATCGTCGTCAGCTGCCGGTTGTACCAGTAGCGGCCGGTCGTGGCCGGAGCCTTGGCCGCCGTCGTGGCGCTGGCCAGCAGGAACGTGCGCGCGTCGGCGGGCCCCTGCCGCACCGCGGGCGGCTGCGGCGAGGTGCCGTCGCCGCCCGTGACGACGACGGCCCCGGCGGCGGCGCAGGCGGCGGCCGCGAGCCCGGCGACGAGCAGCACGGGCCGCCGGCGGGCGCGCGGGCGGGGGCCGGACTCGGCGGCGGCGCTCATGGCGCGGGCCAGGTCGGTGTCACGGCGGCGCGCGTGGCCGTCGTCGGCCAGTTCGTCGAGCGCGGCCGGCTTCAGCGCGCGGAAGATCGTGTCGGGCATCTTCTCTCCGGGGTTCATCGGGCCGCCTCCCCGGCGGCCGGGGCGGCGGGGACGGGGCGGGCCGGGGCGGGCTCGGCGGTGTCGAGGGCGCGGGCGAGGCGCTTGCGGGCCCGGTGCAGCCGGACGGCGAACGCGGGCACCGAGCAGCCCATGACCTTCGCCGCCTGCCGCGGGTCCAGGCCGTGCCAGTTGACGAGCGCGAGGACCTCCAGGTCGCGCCCGGGCAGCGCGGTGATCGCCGACAGCGCCGCCTCGCGTTCGACGACGTGGTCGGCGGCGTCCCAGGCGGCGAGGTCGGCGGGCGTGGTCAGCGCGCGGATCCGCGCGGCGAGGACGTGGTCGCGGCGGCCCCGGTCCCGCTGCTTGTGCAGCAGGTTGCGGGCGACGCCGAGCAGCCACGGCAGCGGCGGATCGGCGACGGCGTCCAGGCGCCGCCAGGCGATGAGGAACGTCTCACCGGCGATGTCCTCGGCCGTGTGCGGCTCGGCATGGGTGAGCGCGTAGGCGAGGACGCGGCGATGGTTCTCGTCGTACAAGCGGGTGAACCGTGATTCGGGATCATCCACGAAGACCTCCCGTCGGGGTCGGTTGTCGTGTCGTAATCCCGCAGGGGCGGCGCCGTTTACAGGCGGGTCCCCTGTTTCTCAGCGGAGGCGGGCGAGGCGCTCGACGGCCTCGTCGATGACCTCGTCCTTCTTGCAGAACGCGAACCGGACGAAGTGGGCGCCGGCCTCGGCGTGGTCGTAGAACACCTGCGACGGGATCGCGACGACGCCCGCCTTCTCCGGCAGGGCGCGGGCCAGTTCCATGCCGTCGGTGAAGCCGAGCGGCCGGATGTCGGCCTGCACGAAGTAGGTGCCCTGCGGCCGGTACGCCGTGAATCCGGCGGCCTCCAGGCCGGTGATGAGCCGGTCGCGCTTGGCCTGGAGCGACTTGCGCAGCTCCTCCACCCACGGGATCTCGTTGCGCAGCGCGTACGCGGCGGCCTGCTGATAGGGGGCGCTGACCGCGTAGGTGAGGAATTGCTTCACGGTCTGGACGGCCCGGACGTAGCGGGCGGGCGCGGTGACCCAGCCGGTCTTCCACCCGGTGACGGAGAAGGACTTGCCGGCGGACGACACCGACACCGTCCGCTCGCGCATCCCGTCGAGGGTGGCGAGGGGGATGTGCTCGGCGTCGTCGAACGTGAGGTACTCGTACACCTCGTCGGTGATCGCGACCAGGTCGTGCTCGCGGCAGACGCCGGCGATGGCCTCCAGCTCGTCCCGCGTGAAGACGGTGCCCGCCGGGTTGTGCGGCGAGTTCACCAGGATCGCCCTGGTGCGCGGCCCGACGGCGGCGCGCAGCTCGTCCGGGTCGAACGTGAAGCGCCCCTCCACCGGCCGCAGCATGACGGGCCTGCGCACCGCCCCGGCCAGCGCGATCACGGCCGCGTAGGAGTCGTAGTACGGCTCGAAGACGATGACCTCGTCGCCCGGCCCCGCCAGCGCGAGCACGGACGCGGCGATGCCCTCGGTGGCACCGACCGTCACGTACACCTCGGTCGCCGGGTCGTACGACAGCCCGTACCGCCCCAGCCGCTGCACGGCCACCGCCTCGCGCAGCTCCAGTACCCCGGGCCCGGGCGGGTACTGGTTGGCCCCTGACCGGATCGCGTCCACCGCCGCGTCCAGGATCCCGGCAGGGCCCGAGGTGTCGGGAAATCCCTGGCCGAGGTTGATGGCCCCGGTCCGGACGGCGAGCGCCGACATCTCAGCGAAGATCGTCTCACCGAAACCCTGCATGCGGTCGACCAGTGGCTCACTCACGCCACAAGACTAGAACCCGCCATCCCCGCGTGCGCGCGGGCATGGCGGAGCGTCAGCCGCCGGACGGGGGTCAGATCCAGCCCATCTCGCGGGCGGTCTGGAAGGCCCCGACGCGGTTGGACTCGCCGAGTTTGGCCATGGCGGCGGACAGGTAGTTGCGGACGGTGCCCTCGGACAGGTGGAGGAGGGCGGCGACGCGGGCGGTCTCGGTGCCGGTCCCGGTGAGGCGGAGGATCTCGCGCTCGCGCTCGGTGAGCGGGTTGTCGCCGGCGGCCATGGCGCCGGCGGCGAGTTCGGCGTCCAGGTAGCGGCCGCCGCCGTGGATCTTGCGGATGGCGGCGGCGAGCTCCTGGGTGGGGGCGTCCTTGGCGACGAAGCCGCGGACCCCGGCGGCCATCGCGCGGCGCAGGTAGCCGGGGCGGCCGAAGCTCGTCAGGATGCACACCGCGCAGCGGGCGCCGGAGGCGTTCAGCTCCTCGGCGGCGGTGAGCCCGTCCAGGCCCGGCATCTCGATGTCGAGGACGGCGACGTCCGGGTCGTGGCGGGCGACCGCCGCGGCGACCTCGTCGCCCCGGCCGACCTCGGCGACGACCTCCAGATCGGCCTCGAGGCCGAGCAGCGCGGCGACGGCGCCGCGGATGAGGTGCTCGTCGTCGGCGAGCAGGACGCGGATCACGCGCCGCTCCCGGCGGTGGTTCCCGCGGTCGTCCCGGCGGGCTCGGGGACGGTGTCGTCCACCGGGCCGGGGAGCGGGACGGCGGCGCGCAGCAGGTAGCCGCCGCGGCCGTGCCGTCCGGCGGTGATCTCGCCGCCGAGGACGGCGACGCGTTCGGCGAGCCCGGTGAGGCCGGAACCGTCCGTGGCGTCGCCGGCGCGGACGCCGTCGTTGCGCATCTCCAGGACCACGGACCCACCGTAGAGCGTGATCGAGATCGCGCAGTGCCGGGCCTCGCTGTGCTTGATCACGTTGGTGGCGCCCTCCCGGATGACCCAGGCCAGCACCGCACGGACCTCGGACGGCAGCGTCCCCGGCGGGTCGCCGATCTCGCAGCGGACCCCGGCGGCCTCCAGCACCGCCCGGACCCCGGCCAGCTCGGCGTCCAGCTCCACGGCGCGGTACCCGCTGACGGCGGCGCGCACTTCGCGGAGCGCCTCCCTGGCGGCCCGCTGGACGTCGGCCATCTCGGCCCCGGCGCGCGCGGGGTCGGTGCCCGCCATCCGGATGGCCAGCTCGCTCTTCACCGCGATCAGCGACAGGCTGTGGCCGAGCAGGTCGTGCAGGTCGCGGGAGAAGCGGAGCCGCTCCTCGGTGACGGCGAGCCGGGCGAGGACGTCGCGGGCGGCGTAGGTCTCCTGGTGCAGGTCCCACATGCGCCGCTGGTAGCGGTTGATGAACACGACGAACCCGCAGATCGCGGTGTTCACCGCGAACATGATCGGGAAGAGCGCGTACCAGGGCAGGTCCCCGCCGGGGTAGAGGCGGATCGCCGCGATCGAGGACAGCACACCGCAGAACGCTCCGGAGCCGGCGCACAGGAGCACCATCTGCCTCCGGCTCATCGGCGACAGCACCAGGGCCGACACCCAGAAGACGGGGATGACGCCGAACAGCGGGCCGGTGAGCAGCATCAGGCTGAGCGCACCGGCGACGGCGCCGCTGAACACGACGTCCCGCCGGGACGCGCCGCCCTCCAGGCCCGTCCGGACGAGCCGCGCGTAGCACCAGGTGAGCAGCCCGAGCCCGGCGATCACCGCGCCGATGACGGGCGGGCCGGCGTCGCCGTTGCCGTGCGCGACCTGGAGCCCGGCGAGGCTCGGCGCGATGAAGCCCACGGCGGCGAACAGGAACGACCGGTACGTGACCCGTCGGTAGCGTTCCAGCCTGCGTGCGGCCTGCTCTTCGATGTCCGCCGTGGTCGCGACCGTCATATCCCCGTTCCTCCCGACCCCGTCCAGTATTCCCTGGTTAGGCGTGCCGCGGCTCCCACCGGAACCAGCGGGAGGCGAGGGCGCGGCCGATCACGGCCCAGAAGGCCAGGTAGAGGAACGGCCGCACGCACGTGAGCCAGCCCTCGGCGATGCCGACGGGCGGGTGGGAGGCGGTGCGGTGGACGAAGTCCTGCCCGAAGTACCCGGTGCGGGCGATCTCCACGACGGGGCTGAGCGGGGTGAACCGGCAAACCTGCTGGAGCCATTCGGGCAGGCCGTCCATGGGGAACATCACACCGGCCCCCAGCATGCAGGCGAACATGATCGGCAGGACGGTGAGCTGCGCCATCTCGGCGTTCGGGGTGATGCCGGAGATCACGAACGCGAGGGTCGCGAAGACCGCGGCGCCGCCCGCGAGGCCGGCGAGCAGGAGCACCGGGTCGGCGGGGAACCGGCCGCCGAACGCGATCCCGAGGACGGCCAGCAGCGCCAGCGCCTGGACGGCGTACATCGCGGTCGCGGTGAGGACGCTGCCGCCGGTGATCTCGGCGTCCGACAGCGCGGTGCCGCGCAGCCGCTTGAGCGTGCGGTCCTCGCGGCGCGCGGTGAACACGGTGACGAGGTTCATGAAGACCGCGAACACGAGGAAGAAGCCGAGGTGGCCGGTGCCCTGGAGGAGTGCGCCGTCGACACCGCCGATCTCCTGGCCCTTCATCGGGACGAGCATCCCGGCGAACAGGATCGGGAGGCCGAAGACGGTGAACAGGGCGGTCCGGTTGCGCCACAGGAGGGTGAGGTCGAGCCGGGCGACGCGGGACATCGCGGAGAGGTTCATCGGGTCGCTCCTTCGGCGGTGCGGAGGAACACGTCTTCGAGGGACGCGCTGCGTGCGTGCAGGCCGTCGAGCCGGACTCGTTCCTCGTCGGCCCAGCGCAGCAGTTCGTACAGGCCCGCCTGGAGACCGACGCCGTCGACGGTGTAGGACGCGACGGTCCGGCCGCCGTCCACGGAGATGTCGGCGCGGGCGCCGCGCAGGTCGGGAAGCTCGGTGACCGGGAGGTCCCCCGGCATCTGGAAGCTGATGCGGTCGCCGTGCCCGGCGACGACCTCGCCGACCGTGCCGGACGTCTCGATCCGGCCGCGGTGCAGGATCGCCAGCCGGTCGGCGAGGTGCTCGGCCTCCTCCAGGTAGTGGGTGGTCAGCAGGACGGTCGTGCCGCCCGCCACCACGTCCCGGACGATCTTCCAGGTGGCGTGCCTGGCCTCCGGGTCCATGCCGCTCGTCGGCTCGTCCAGGAAGAGCACCGCCGGCCGGCCGAGCAGCGCGAGCGCGAGGTCGAGGCGGCGCTTCTGCCCGCCCGACAGCTGCCGGACGCGGACCCCGGCCTTGTCGGCGAGCCCGGCGATGCCGATGGCCTCGTCCCGGTCGCGCGCGGCCGGGGTGAAGCCGCGCCAGTGGTCGACGGTCTCGGCGACGGTGAGGTCGGCGAAGAAGCCGCCGTCCTGCAGCATGATGCCGATCCGGGGGCGGACCTTGCGCCGCTCCCGGTGCGGGTCGTGCCCGAGGACCCGCACCGTGCCCGCGTGGACGGCCCGGTGCCCTTCCAGGGTCTCGAGGGTGGTCGTCTTGCCCGCGCCGTTCGTGCCGAGCAGCGCGAACAGCTCCCCCGCCGCGACGTCGAAGGAGATGCCGGCGACGGCCTCGAAGTCCCCGTAGCGCTGGCGGAGGCCGTCGACGCGGATGGCTGCGTTGTCCATGCCTCCAGCCTGGTGATCACGCGCGCCCGCCGGTAGAAGCGCGTGTCACCGGTTCTGCAGGCGGCTGTCAGGCGATCGGCATGACAGGTGTCACGCGCTCGGCCTGTGCTCGGCCTGTGGGCTCGGGCTGGGCGCGCGGTCGTGCTCAGCCGGAGACGCTGACGACGTGCTCGACGGCGGACGGGTCGTCCGCGACGTCGAGCAGGGCGATGGCGAGGTCGGCGCGGGCGATCGAGGCGCCGCCGAGGATGTTGCGGTCGATGGCCTTGCGGTAGCGGCCGTTTCCGGCGCCGTTGGTGAGCCGGGGCGGGCGGACGATCGTCCAGCGCAGGCCGGAGTTCCGGGTCAGGTCCTCGGCGACGCGCATGTCGGCGAACGCGTGCTTGAGGAGCCGTCCGATGATCAGCGGCTTGACGACGAACCGGGTGAACGGGTCGTCGCCCGGACCGGCGTGCAGCCCCGCAGCGCTGACCAGGACGAACCGGTCGGTGCCGGTCGCGGTCATGGCGGTGACGATGCTGCGCGCGCCGTCCGCGCAGACGCTCGTCGGCGCGCGGCCCGTACGGGTGCCGAGGGCGCACAGGACGGCGTCGCGCCCCTGCACCGCCTCCTCGATCGCGGCCGGGTCCATGACGTCGGCCCGGACGACGTCGGCGCAGGCGCGCAGGTCGGACGGCAGGCCGGCCGGGTCGCGGACGACCGCGGTCACCTCGTGCCCGCCGTCCAGTGCCCGCTGGACGGCCAGCACGCCGGTCCCGCCGGTCGCCCCGAAGATCGTGAGCTTCATCGGATCCCCCTGGTGTCGGTCGTAGGGTGAGTGAGTATTTACTAACCACTAGCATGGTAAGCGTTCACTCACCTGTCAAGGGGGGCCTCATTGAGCGCGCGGGAACGGATCCTGGACGCCGCGGCGGACGTCATGCGGCGGCACGGCGTCGCCCGCGCCACGACCAAGGAGATCGCGAAGGCGGCGGGCTACTCCGAGGCGATGCTCTACAAGCACTTCCGCGACAAGGAGGAGCTGATGCTGAGCGTGCTGAAGGAGCGGATGCCGCCCTTCGTCTCGATGGGCGTGCCCGGCGAGCAGACGGTGGAGGCCAGCCTCGTCGCGGTCGTCCACGGCGGCCTGCGCTTCTACCGGCTGGCGTTCCCGATGATGGCGTCGATGGCGGCGCAGCCCCGGCTGCTGAACGCGACCCGCGAGTCGCTGCGCAAGTACGGCGCCGGCCCGCGGGAACCGGTGCGGGCCCTCACCCGGTACCTGGACGCCGAGCGCGGCCTCGGCCGCGTCGCCGCGGGCGCCGACACCTCCGCGGTCGCCGCGCTGCTGATGGGGGCGTGCTTCCAGCAGGGCTTCCTGCACTACTTCACCGACGGCGAGGACGGCCCCGACCTCCCGGAGTCGTTCGCGCGCGAACTCGTCCGGCCCGTCCTGGCGGAGTTGCTGCCCTAGAGCCAGTGCCGGCGGGGTCGCCGCCCTAGAGTTCGCCGAGGCGGGTCTTGACGACCTTGCCCATGGCGTTGCGCGGCAGCGAGTCGACCAGGTGGACCACGCGCGGCCGCTTGTGCACCGACAGGCGCTCGGCGACGAAGTCGATGAGCTGGGGCCCGGCGACGCCGTCGGCGACGACGTAGGCGGTCACCTGCTCGCCGAGGTCGTCGTGCGGGGTGCCGACGACGGCGGCCTCCCGCACCGCGGGATGGGCGAGCAGCGCGTTCTCGATCTCGCCGGCGCCGATCCGGTAGCCGCCGCTCTTGATCAGGTCGGTGGACGCGCGGCCGACGATGCGGTGCCAGCCGTCCGGGCCGATGGCGGCGATGTCGCCGGTGCGGAACCAGCCGTCCGGCGCGAACGACCGCGCGGTCGCCTCGGGGCGGTTGAGGTAGCCCTTGAACAGCAGCGGCGCGCGGACGTGCAGCTCGCCGGGCGTCTCCCCGTCCGGCGGGACGGGCGTGCCGTCCTCGGCGACGAGGCGGGTCTCGACACCGGGCAGCGGGGTGCCGACGTAACCGGGGCGCCTGTCGCCGTCGGCGCGCGCGCTCAGCGTGATGAGCGTCTCGGTCATGCCGTAGCGCTCGACGGGCCGGTGGCCGGTGAGCTCGGAGAGCCGCTCGAAGACGGGGACGGGCAGGGGTGCGCTGCCGGAGACGAGCAGCCGGGCGCTCCGCAGGGCCCGCGCGGTGTCCGGATCCGCCGCCGTCCTCGACCAGACGGTGGGGACGCCGAAGAACAGGCTGCCGCCGTCGTCGCGCGCCGCCGCCGCGTACAGCTCGGGCCTGGGGCGTCCGGTGTGGATGAGGGGTGATCCGGTCCGGAGCGGCCCGAGCACGCCGAGGACGAGGCCGTGCACGTGGAAGAGGGGCAGCCCGTGGACGAGCACGTCGTCGGGCGTCCACGCCCAGGCTTCGGCGAGGGCGTCGAGCCCGGCGGCGATCGCGCTCCGCGAGATGAGCACGCCCTTCGGCGCGCCGGTCGTGCCGCTCGTGTAGAGGATCAGCGCGGTCGCGTCCGCCGGGACGCCGGTCGCGGCGCTCCCGCCGCGCGGCAGCCGGTCGACCGGGAGGAGGGGCGGCTCCCCCGCCGCGGGCTCGGTGTCCCCGGCGGCGAGGATCATGCTCGCGCCCGAGTCGCCGAGGATGTGGGCGCGCTCGGCCGGGCCCGAGTCGGGCGGCAGCGGCACCACGGGGACGCCCGCAAGGACGCCGCCGACGACCGCCGCGACCGTCTCCAGCGACGCGGTGGCGTGCACGGCGACGGCGTCCGCCCCGGCGATCTCCGCGGCGACCGCGGACGCCCGGCCGAGCAGCTCATCGCGCGACAGCTCCCGCCCCGCGATGCGGATCGGTCCGCCGCCGGCCTCACCGAGCAGATCCATCACACGCCCCTCTCGTTCTTCTCGCGCAACTCGGCCGGCCCGCTCTTCCTGCCCGGCTCTTCCCTCTCGGCTTCCTTTTCGGCCAGATCGTCCTTCTCGTCCAGCCAGGCGAGGACGGCGTCGCCGTGCTCGCCGAGCAGCGGGGGCGCGGTGTGGACGCGCGGCGGGGCGCCGTCGAAGCGCAGCGGCGGTCCCGGCAGCTCGATGCGGCCGAGTTGCGGATGGTCGACCTCGATGACGAGGCCCTGCGACCTCGTCTGCTCCCACTCGTACACCTCGTCGATCGACCGGATCGCGCCCGCCGGGACGCCCGCCTCGTCCAGCCGCGCGAGCCATGCGTCCCGGGTGTCCCCGGTGAGGACGCGCTCGATGTCGGCGGTCAGCTCGCCGCGCCGCGCCGCGCGGTCCGGGATCGTCGCGTAGCGGGGGTCGCCGGCGTCGAGGCCGACGAGCGGCGCGAACCGGCGCCACAGGTTCTGGTTGGCGACACCGATCTGGATCTGCCCGTCCTTGCAGCGGAACGTCCCGTACGGGGCGATGGACGGATGGTCGTTGCCGACCGATTCGGGGGCGTCGCGGGCGACCGTCCAACGCGTCCCCTGGAACATGTGCGCGCCGACGACCGACGCCAGCAGCGAGGTGCGGACGACCGTCCCGCGTCCGGTGCGGGTCCGCTCGTAGAGGGCGGCCAGCACTCCGGCGACGCCGTTGCCCGCCGCGAGGATGTCGGCGATCGAGAGGCCGACCTTGCTCGGCGTGCCGGGCGGGCCGGTCACGCTCATGATCCCCGCCTCGCCCTGGACGATGGCGTCGTAGCCGGGGCGTCCTCCCTCCGGCCCGTCGTGCCCGAACCCGGTGATGGACAGGACGATCAGCCGGGGGTTCAGCTCGTGCAGCCGCCCGACCGGAAAGCCGAGCCGGTCGAGCACGCCCGGCCGGAAGTTCTCCACGAGCACGTCGGCGTGCCGGACGAGCCGGGTGAGGGTGGCCGTGCCCTCGTCCGATTTCAGGTCGAGGGTGATCGACTCCTTGTTGCGGTTGATCGACAGGTAGTAGGTGCTGACCTGGTCATCGCCCGCGAACGGCGGGCCCCAGCCGCGCGTCTCGTCCCCGCCGCCGGGCTGCTCGACCTTGATCACCCTGGCGCCGAGGTCGGCGAGCGTCATGGTGGCCTGCGGGCCTGCCACCACGCGGCTGAGGTCGACGATCACGACGTCTTCGAGCGGTCCGGGCAAGGACGTCCTCCTTCGCGCGGTACGACCGCGGGTACGGCCCGCGGGTGCGGCACCTGGAAGTATGCCGTCCGTGCCGGATTCCACCATGACCTACCCCGCGCTCGCCGCGCGGCTGCTCACGCTGCCGCCCTCGTGCGGACCGGCGCGCCTGGTCGCGGTGGACGGCCCGAGCGGCGCGGGAAAGTCGACGTTCGCCGATCACCTGGCCGAGGTCCTGGTCGGCGCGCCCGTCATCCGCTCGGACGACTTCCGGGTTCCCTGGGACGCCGACCCGCTCACCTGGTGGGAGCCTCTGCGCAGGTCTGTTCTCGACCCGCTCCGCGATGGCCGGCCGGCCGTCCTGCGCCGCTATGACTGGCGCCACGACGCCTACGGTCCCGAGGAGGAGATCCCGCCGCCGCCCGTCCTCGTCCTCGAAGGCGTCGGCTCGGCCTGGGCCGGGTCGCCCGCCGCCTACCGCATCTGGCTGGACGCCCCCTACGCCCTCCGCCGCGCCCGGGCCCTGGACCGCGACGGCCCCGAGCACGCCGACGCCTGGGAGCGCTGGGCCGGCCACGAGTCCGCCCTCTTCGCGGCCGACGGAACGCAGTCCCGCTGCGATCTCCGCGTGGACGGCACCGCGTTCACCGCGCACCGCTTCACCACCGCACTAATCCCATGACGGATACCGGCCGCATCCGGTTACGCTCCCGCCCATGACTGGTGCGGACTACGTCACGGTTAACAAGGCGCTCTGGGACGAACGAGTCCCGATCCACGTTGCCAGCGACTTCTACGACGTCGCCGGGTTCAAGGCCGGTGGCCAGACCCTGCGGGACTTCGAGCTCGCCGAAGTCGGGGACGTCACCGGCCTCCGCCTGGTCCACCTGCAGTGCCATTTCGGCCTCGACACACTCTCCTGGGCCCGCCGAGGCGCACACGTCACCGGCCTGGACTTCTCCGAGAAGGCCGTCGAGGCCGCCCGCACGGTGGCGGACGAGACAGGGCTGCGGGCCCGCTTCGTCGCGGCCGACGTCTACGACGCGCCGATGGTCCTCGGCGACGCCTACGACATCGTCTACACGGGTCTCGGCGCCCTGTGCTGGCTGCCCGACGTCGACCGCTGGTCCCGGGTCGTCGCGTCCCTCCTGCGTCCGGGCGGGTTCGTCTACCTCGCGGAGTTCCACCCCTTCGCCGACACCCTCGACGACGAGGAGGGCCGCACGGTCACCTACGACTACTTCGCCGAAGGACCCCAGATCTGGGACGAGCCGGACGCGGGCAGCTACGCCGACCCGCAGGCGTCCGTCCAGCACACCCGGTCGGTCGAGTTCGTCCACGGCCTGGGCGAGGTGGTCACGGCCCTGGCCGGCGCGGGCCTGCGCATCGACTCGCTGCGCGAACACGACCACACGCTCTGGCAGCGGTACGCCGCCCTTGAACGGCACGGCACCGCCTACCGGCTCCCCGAAGGCCGCCCCCGCGTCCCCCTGATGTACTCCCTCCGCGCCACCAAACCCGAAGCCGACTGAATCCCGCACCCCGTCCGGGTCACGGGTCGTGCGTCGATTACGGGGGGTTCGGGGGGTGTTCGAGGGTGTCGAGGTCGGCGGACGGGCGGCCGCCGGAGAGTTCGGGGTAGCCGGGGCCTCGGTCGAAGAAGGGGACGGGGCCGCGTTCGGCGCGCAGGCGTGCTCGCAGGGTCGTCGTCGCCTTCTCGTCCACGGCCTCGTGTGCGAGGACTACGCCGTAGTCGTCGCGGGCGCCTTCCGGGGAGACCTTGCCGTCTCGGACGTCGGCGGCCACGCGGGACGGGTCGCGGTTCAGGGGGTCGCCCCAGCCGCCGCCGCCCGTGGTGCGGATGCGGATGGTCTGGCCCGCCTTGACCGGGTGGTCGTCCACCAGGCCGTCCATCTCCTCACCGTCGATGTCCACGCGGAAGGGGCTCCCCGCCCGGCCGCCGTTGACGCCCCAGCAGGACAGGATCGAGCGGTCGGCGATCGACATGTAGCGGGCGTCGCGGAGCATGCGGATGTGCTTGTCGTAGCCGAGGCCGCCCCGGTACTCCCCCGGGCCGCCGGAGTCCACGGCGAGGCCGAGGCGTTCGACGATGAACGGCCAGCGGGCCTCGGCGAACTCGGCGGGGATGTTGCGGGAGTCGGGGACGACGTGGATGGTGTCCTCGCCGTCGGCGTAGTAGCGGCCGCCCGAGCCGCCGCCGAGCACCTCGCGCATCAGGTACGGGCCCCGGTCGTCCTCGCCGTAGACGCCGGTGTAGCGGATCGTCTCCTGGTCGGCGGGCATCCGGCCGCCGGTGGCCTTGGCCAGGACGCCCGCCAGGACGCCCAGGAGCCGCAGGATCACGAACGTCCGGGCGTTGGTCGGGGCCGGGAAGACCGGGGTGAGGAGGGTGCCCTTCTCCGGGAAGCGCATCTCGATGAGGGGGACGACGCCCTCGTTCACGTCCAGTTCGGCGGCGCGTTCCGGGGTGTCGGCCAGGTTGCGCAGGACGGGGGCCAGCCACTTCTTCAGGAAAACGCCGCCTGAGTAGTCGCCGGCGTGGTTGATGGGGCCCTTGGCCTGGGGGGACGTGCCGGCGAAGTCGATGGTCAGGGGGACGGCCGCCGACTTGTCGACGGTGAGGGCGATGCGCTGGGCGTGCAGGCGGGGCGGGTCGACGCCGTCGTGCTCGGCGTAGTCCTCCCACACGAAGGTGCCGTCGGGGATCTTGGCGAGCAGCTCGCGGCGGAACGTCTCGGTGGTGCGGTCGATGATCGCGTCGAAGCACGCCTCGACGTCGGCGCGGCCGTAGCGGGCGAACAGGTCGCCGAGGCGGCGGGCGCCCATCAGGCAGGCGGAGCATTCGGCGTCGAGGTCGCCCGCGAGGGAGTCGGGCATCCGGGAGTTGCGCGTCATGATCGTCAGCGCGGCCTCGTTCGGGACGCCCCGGTCCCAGAGTTTGATCGGGGGGACCATCAGGCCCTCCTCGAACGCGCTGCGGGCGTGGCTCGGCATGGAGCCGGGGACGGCGCCGCCGATGTCGTCGTGGTGGCCGAACGCCTGGACGAACGCGACCACCTCCTCGCGGTGGAACACCGGGACCGTGACGCACAGGTCGGGAAGGTGGCCGATACCGCCTTCCGACAGGTACACGTCGTTGTGGAAGAACACGTCGCCGGGACGCATCGTGTCCACCGGGAAGTCGCGCGCGACCGGCTGGACGAGCGCGGAGTAGGAGCGGCCGGTGAGCTTGCGGAGGCGGCGGTCGTGGATGCCGGCGCGGAAGTCGTGCGCGTCCCGGATCATCGGGGAGCGGGCCGTGCGGGCGATGGCCGTCTCGACCTCGCGCTCCACGGACGCGAGGGTCCCCTCGACGATCTCCAGCAGGATCGGGTCGATCATCGCGTCACCACCGGTCATCGCGTCACCACCAGGTTTCCGTAGCCGTCGAGCCGCGCGGTGAAGCCGGGGTGGAGCGGGAGCGTCGAGCCGAACTCCTCGATGACCGCCGGGCCCTCGACGGTGTCGCCGGGGGCGAGCTTCTCGCGCCGGTAGATCGCCGTGTCCGCCCAGGCGTCGAAGTAGACCGGGCGGGTGCCCGTGCGGGCGCGGGACGGGTCGCCGTCGCCCGGTGGGCGTTCGGCCAGGCGCGGGCGGTCGATCGGGCCGATGCCGGAGACGCGCAGGTTCACCCACTCGACCGGATGGCGCGGATCGTCCCGGTAGCAGTACCCGTAGAGGGCTTCGTGGGCGTCGTGGAACCGGCGGACGGCCTCGGCGCGGAACGCCTCGTCCGGCGGCCCGGCGGGCGCGGGCACCCGCACCTCGAACGCCTGGCCGTAGTAGCGCAGGTCGGCGGAGCGGGCGAAGCGGCGGTGGCCGGCGGGGAACCCTTCGCGGGCCAGGGCCTCGGCGGCCTCGGCCTCCAGGTCCGCGTAGACGGCGTCCAGGAGGGCCGGGTCCAGTTCGGCGTCGCGGACGACCCGCGTCCGGACGTGGTCGTTCTTCACGTCCACCGTGAGCAGGCCGAACGCCGACAGGTTGCCCGGGTTCTCCGGGACGACGGCGGCGGGCAGCCCGAGGACGTCGAGCAGCCGGCAGGCCAGCAGCGGCCCCGAGCCGCCGAACGCGATCAGCGGGTAGTCGCGGACGTCCAGGCCCCGCTTCACCGTGATCCGCCGGATCGCGTTGGCCTGGTTCCACGCGGAGATCTCCAGGATCCCGGCGGCCGCCCGCTCGAGCGGCAGGCCGAGGTCCCCGGCCAGCGCGGCGAGGCCGCGCCGGGCGGCGTCCACGTGCAGGGGCACCTCGCCGCCGAGCAGGTGCGGCGGGATCCGGCCGAGGACGGCGTGCGCGTCGGTCACCGTGGCCTCGGTGCCGCCGCGCCCGTAGCAGAGCGGGCCCGGGTCGGCGCCGGCGCTGCGCGGGCCGACCTTCAGCGCGCCCTCCGGCGACCGCCACGCGACCGAGCCGCCGCCCGCGCCGACCGTCACGATGTCGATCATCGGGATCTTGACGGGGTGGCGGCCGACCGAGCCCTCGGTCGTCAGCGTCGGCTCGCCGTCCAGGACGACCGCGACGTCCGTGGACGTCCCGCCGCCGTCGAGGGTCACCACGGAGCCGCGGCCGCTGTGCGAGACGACGAACGCCGCGCCGAGCGCGCCCGCCGCCGGACCCGACAGCACGGTCGTGATCGGCTGCCGCGCGACCTCGTCCGCCGACAGGACGCCGCCGTTGCTCTTCATCACCAGCAGCGGGGACGCGACCCGCTCGGCGATGCGCGCCAGGTAGCCGTTCATGGCGGGTTTCACGGCGGCGTCCACGAGCGTCGTCACCGACCGCTCGTACTCGCGGTACTCGCGCAGCACCTCGCACGACAGCGAGACGACGGCGTCCGGATGCTCGCGGCGCAGCACCTCGCGCATCGCCAGTTCGTGCGCCGGGTCGGCGTAGGAGTGCAGGAGGCACACGCCGATCGCGAGGACGCCCCGCGCGCGGAACCAGCGCGCCGCCGCGACCGCCGACGCCTCGTCGAACGGGCGGATCTCGGCGCCGGTGCAGTCGAGCCGGCCGCCGACCGTCCGCACCCGGTGCACGGGGACGATCCGCGGCGGCTTCACCCAGAAGTAGCTGTTGCCGTAGCCGTCCGGGACGCTCTGCCGCGCGATCTCCAGGATCGGCCCGAACCCCTCGGTCGTGATGAACCCGAGGTCCTCGACCCGGTCCTCGAGGAGCCGGTTCGTCGCGACGGTCGTGCCGTGCGACAGCGCCGCGACGTCCTCCGGTGCCGCGCCGAGCAGGCCGAGCACCTTGCCGACGCCGTCCGCGAAGCCCTCCGCGGGGTCGGCGGGAGTCGACGGTGTCTTGGTGGTGACGAGCGCGCCGTGCTCGTCCAGCGCGACAACGTCGGTGAACGTCCCGCCCGTGTCGATCCCGATCCGCAGCCGCCTCGCCATACGCAAGGGTCTACCGGACGGCGCCCACCTGCGAAACCGTCGCAATCTGCCAACGGGCGGGTCGTTCTTTCGTGAAGCCGCGTACGGCTAGGCTGGTCCCTTTCCATCGGACGCCCCATCACGACGACCTAGCTGGAGCCCTTTCATGGCGCTTGAACGCCCCGAGATCGACTTCCCCGAGGGACAGCCGCCCGAGCACCTCGACATCACCGACATCACCAAGGGCGACGGCGCCGAGGCCGCCAAGGGCTCGAACGTGTCGATGCACTACGTGGGCGTGTCGTGGTCCACCGGCGAGGAGTTCGACGCGTCCTGGAACCGCGGCTCCACGCTGGACTTCCAGCTCGGCGCCGGCCGCGTCATCAAGGGCTGGGACATGGGCATCGCCGGCATGAAGGTCGGCGGGCGCCGCAAGCTCGTCATCCCGCCGCACCTCGCCTACGGCGACCGCAGCCCGAGCCCGGCGATCAAGCCGGGCGAGACGCTCATCTTCGTCGTCGACCTGGTCGGGGTCGGCTGACCCGGCCCGGCTCACCGAGCACAACGGCGGGCAATCCGGGGGTGAAAATCGGCCCGGGTGCCCGCCGCAGCCGTGTCCGGGGCCGGTCCGTCCGGTAGTCAGGGCTGCATGATCGATTCCGCGGCGTCCCGGAGGCGCGCGGCGTGAGCCGTGCCCCGAAGTCCGTGTGGCGGGCCGGGCTCGCGCTGTTCGCGCTGGCGGCCGTCGCCGCGGGGTACCGGGCCCGGCCGTCGCTCGGCGCCGTCGACTTCCTCAGCTACTTCACGACCCTCAGCAACCTCATCGGCGCCGCCGCGCTCCTCGCCGGCGCCGTCCCCGGCCTGCACGGGCGGCGCGCGGTCGACTGGCTGCGCGGCGCCGCCGCCCTCTACCTGGCGGTCACCGGCGCGGTGTACGCGCTGCTGATGGGCGGCGCGGTCGGCGGCTGGGCGGACTGGGCGCAGCACCGGATCATGCCCGTCGCCGTCCCGCTCGACTGGCTGCTGTTCGCGACGGCGCACCCGCTGCGCGTCTGGCGGACGCTGCTCGGCTGGCTCGCCTTCCCGCTCGCCTACCTCGGCTACACGCTGGCCTACGGTGGCGTCACGTCCTGGTACCCGTACCCGTTCCTGGACGCGGCGCGCTACGGGTACGGCCTGTTCACGTCGTGCACGTCCCTCATCGCGGCGATGTTCGCGGCGCTGGCGGCGCTGCTGATCGGCTGGGCCGACCTGTACCGGCGGCGCCTCCCCGCGGCGGTGCTGCGGGAGGCGCGGACGTGACTCAGCGGGGCCGGCGGGGGCGGCGGCCGAGCAGGTGGCCGAGGGCGACGCCGGCGAGCGCGACCGCGCCGCCGGTGGCGAACGCCGCCACCATCGGCCACGCCGCGGACGGGCGGCCCGGTGCCGGGGCGGCGCGTCCCGGGTAGACCGCGCCGCCGCCCGCCGGGGTCTCGGCCGGGGCGCGCCCGGCGGCCGGTGCGGACGCCGGTGCCGGTGCCGGTGCGGGGGCGCACAGGTCGCGTTCGACGGCGGCGAAGAACTCGCCCGCGGTGCGCTTGGCGACGCTGCCCAGCATCCGCTGCCCGACCCCGCCGACCATGCCGCCGACGACCGCCTCGGCGTCGTAGTCGATGCGGGTCGCGCCGCCGCCGTCCGACAGCCGGACGCGGACGGTCGCGTCGACCGTGCCCGGCGCGCCCTGCCCGCTCGCCTTCAGCACGAACGAGCGCGGCGGGTCGGGTTCGGCGAGTTCCACCCGCCCCACGTAGGTGCCCTGGATCGAGGCGACGCCCGCGGTGACCG
Source organism: Spirillospora sp. NPDC047418 (assembly GCF_040643275.1). Classification (NCBI taxonomy): domain Bacteria; kingdom Bacillati; phylum Actinomycetota; class Actinomycetes; order Streptosporangiales; family Thermomonosporaceae; genus Spirillospora; species Spirillospora sp. NPDC047418. The sequence continues at coordinate 32,453 of NZ_JBEYTW010000048.1, read as the reverse complement.
TCATGCGGTAGGCGCCCGGCCCCGTCTCCTCCAGGGAGCGGCACCCCGGGATCGTCCTGGCGAGGACGGCCGGGTCCTGGAGCGCGTCCCAGACGCGGTCGAGCGGCGCGGCGACGCCGGCACTGCCGTTCAGCTGCATGACCCGACTGTAGAGAACGCCGCCGCCGCGCCGAACGGCAACATCTGCCGAGTACACGCCGAGGTTTGGGCAGATGCGCCCCGGAGACCCCGTTCGAATGATCAGATATGTCCGGAGGTTCCGGTCGTGTGCGAACCGCGGGCGCCGCCCGCGCGTCAACCGATGCGGAACCCCCCACGGGAACCCCCGACTGAAACCCCCACCCGGAACGGAGTACGCGGCCCATGCGAGGGAAGACCCCCTGGATCGCCATGGTCGCCGCCGGAGTGCTCGGCGCGGCGGCGGGCGGCTGGCCCGTCGTGACGGCGCAGGCCGGCGACTCGGGCCCGTCGACGCGGACGCAGCTCGCCTCGGTGCTCGGCGACCAGCAGTGGCCGACGCCCAAGCCCGGCTCCTGGACGATGCCGAAGCCGTCCGCCAACGGCCTGCCCGCGGTCATCAGCCGCATCGAGACCCAGGACCGCGTCGTCTTCCTCACGATCGACGACGGCTACACCTACGACTCCGAGTTCGTGGACCTGGTCCGCAAGGAGAAGGTCCCGATCCTGACGTTCCTGACCTCCACCTACATCAAGGGCCAGGGGCAGTACTTCTGGGCGATGCGCAACGCGGGCTCGCCGATGGAGAACCACACCATCGACCACCCCAACATGGCGACGCTCGGCGCCGAGGCGCAGAAGAAGCAGATCTGCGGGGCGTCGGACGCCATCCAGACCCAGTACGGCCGTCGGCCCGAGATCTTCCGCCCGCCGTTCGGCAGCTACAACGAGACGACCCTGCGGGTCGCCAAGGAGTGCGGCATCAAGTCGGTGCTGCTGTGGTCGGCGGAGTTCTACAACGGCACGTCCGGTCCGGGCGTCGGGTTCAACGGGTTCGCGCGCGGCGACGGCGGCAAGGGGTTCAAGCCCGGCGACATCGTCCTGATGCACTACCGCAAGGGGCTCGCCGGGGAGTTCAAGATGATCCTCGGCTGGATCAGGCAGGCCGGGTTCCGGCCCGCGGCGGTGGAGAACTACCTGCCGAAGTCGCTCGGCGGGAACGTCCCCGACACCCCCGCGCACGGCTGATTCCCGACCTTCCCGGAGGAATCCCGGTTACACCGAGGGCCGGGGCAGGGCTCGACTAGGGTCAACTCGCTGGCGGGGTTGAGGTCCCCCGCAACCCGAGCCGACCCCGCCAGCATCAGACCTTCCGGGCCTCCGGCCGGTCCCCCCGGGCGGTGCGGGCGTCCCCCCGGATGCGCAGTGACGGGTCGTCCGCGGCCCGCTCCCGGAGCGTGTAGAGCGCGTCCGGGGAGAGCGGCATCGCGTCGACGCGGACGCCCTCCGCGTCCTCCACGGCCGAGGCGATCACCGCCGACACCGGGATGACGCCCGCCTCCCCCGCGCCCTTGATGCCGAGCGGGTTCAGCGGCGACGGCGTCTCCAGATGGTCGGTCTCGATGTGCGGGATCTCCGTCGCGTACGGCATGAGGAAGTCCATGAACGACGCGTTGAGCAGCTGGCCCGACTCGTCGTAGACCATCCGCTCGTACAGGGCGCCGCCGACGCCCTGCGCGACGCCGCCGTGGATCTGCCCCTCGACGACCATCGGGTTGATGAGCCGCCCGCAGTCGTGGACGACGGCGTAGCGGAGGATCGCGATCTCGGCGGTGTCCGGGTCGACCTCGACGATCGCGGCGTGCGCGCCGGCGGCGAACGTCGACCGGACGGGCGAGTAGTAGTCGCGACCCTCCAGGCCCGGCTCGTCGCCGGAGGCGACCGGCGGCTCGGTCACCGGGCCGCCCACGGCGAACTGCGTCGCCGCCGCGGCCTCCTCGTCGAAGGCGTACCGCAGCGGGTTCGACAGGACCGCGACCGTCCGCAGCGGGACGGCCGCCGACCGGTCGCCGCGCACGTGGACGACGCCGCCGGTGATGTCCAGGTCGTCCGGGTCGGCCTCCAGGGCCTCGCCGGCGATGCGCAGCGCCTTCGCCCGGACCTTCCGGCTGGCCAGCGCGATCGCGTTGCCGCTCATCACCGCCGCGCGGGACGCGAACGTCCCGACCGCGTACCCGAACCGCCGGGTGTCGCCGGTCGTGACGTGGACGTCCTCGATCGGGACGCCGAGCTCGGCGGCGGCGATCTGCGCGAACACCGTCTCGTGGCCCTGGCCCTGCGAGGTCAGGCCGGTGGACACGTGCACGCGCCCGGCGGTGTCGATCTCGACGTGCCCGCCCTCGTACGGGCCGACTCCGGTGCCCTCGACGTAGACGCCGAGGCCGATGCCGATGCGGCGGCCCCGGGACGCCGCGGCGGCGCGCTCGGCCTCGAACCCGTCCCAGCCGATCAGCTCCCTCGCCTTGCCGAGCAGCTCCGGGTAGTCGCCCGAGTCGTAGATGAGGGGGCGGCCGTCCTGGAAGGTGAGGCCCTGGTCGTAGGGGAACTCGTCCGGCTGGATGAAGTTCGCGGCGCGCACTTCGGCGCGGTCGAGGCCGAGGTGGCGGGCGATGCGGTCCATCGTCCGCTCCATGCAGAAGACGCCCTGCGGGCGGCCCGCGCCCCGGTACGGGGTGACTATGAGCGTGTTGGTGTAGAGGCTCGTCACCTCCGCCCGGTACGCGCCGATCTTGTAGGGGCCGAGGAGCTGGGTGGACGTGACGATCGGGATGATGATCCCGTACGGGGTGTAGGCGCCGTGGTCGTGCCGGATCCGGACGTCGAGGCCGAGGACGCGGCCGTCGCCGTCGAACCCGACCCGCACGTCCTGGAGCTGGCCGCGCTCGTGGGCGGCGGACACGAAGTGCTCGCGGCGGTCCTCGGTCCACTTGATCTCGCGGTCCAGCAGCCGCGCCGCCCACGGGACGAGGATCTCCTCCGGCCACGGGTGGACGATCTTCACGCCGAACCCGCCGCCGACGTCCGGCGCGATCACCTCGACCTTGCCGTTCGGCAGCCCGAGCCGCGCGGCGATCGCGGCGCGCACGCTGGTGGACGCCTGCGTGGACGAGTACACCCGCAGCGACCCGTCGTCGGCGTCCCACCGCGCGTAGACGCCGCGCCCCTCCAGCGGCATGGACGCGCTGCGCTCGATGGACAGGCCGAACTCCAGCACGTGCGGCGCCGCCTCGATGGCGGCGCGCGCGTCCCCGTTCTCCTGGACGAGGACGGCCCCGACGTTGCCGGGCACGTCGTCGTGGACGAGGCGGTCCGCGCGCGTCGCCGCCTCGATGCCGACGACGGCGGGCAGCGGCTCGTACTCGACGCGGATGCGCTCGGCGGCGTCCTCGGCCAGGTAGCGGTCGCGGGCGACGACCATCGCGACGGGCTCGCCGACATGCCGGACGACGTCGCGGGCCAGCGGGTACCCGGTGCGGCCGTGCGTCAGCGCGGGGTGCGGGATGAGCAGCGGCAGCGGCTCCCCGATCCGCCCGGGAAGGTCCTCGTGGGTGTAGATGGCGACGAGGCCGTCCACGTCGAGCGCCCCGGACACGTCGATGTCGGCGATCCGGGCGTGCGCGTGCGGGGACCGGACGAACGCCGCGGCGAGCGCGCCCTGCCCGAGGTCGTCGAGGTAGCGGCCCCGGCCGGTGATCAGCCGCGCGTCCTCGCGCCGCTCGACCCGTTCTCCGAAGACGCGCGTGCCCATCTACGACTCCTCGGCGAGCAGGTCGGCGGCGCGGTGCACCGACTTGACGATGTTCTGGTACCCGGTGCAGCGGCACAGGTTCCCGGAGATCCCCTCCAGGACCTGGTCGCCGGTCGGGTGCGGCGTCTCCCGCAGCAGTGCGGTGACCGTGCAGAGGAAGCCGGGCGTGCAGAACCCGCACTGCAGGCCGTGGCATTCGCGGAACGCGCGCTGCACCGGCGACGGCGTCCCGTCCTCGGCGGCGAGCCCCTCCACGGTGGTGATCTCGCGGTCGGCGGCGGTGACGGCGAGCATCAGGCAGGAGCGCACCGGCTCCCCGTCCAGCAGGACGGTGCAGCAGCCGCAGACGCCGTGCTCGCAGCCGACGTGCGTGCCGGTGAGCCCGAGGTCGTGCCGGAGCAGGTCCGACAGCAGCCGCCTGGCGGGGACGCGGGCCGCGCGGTGCGTCCCGTTGACGTTCAGCGCGACCTCGAAGCTCTCCTCCATCAGTCCTCCGCCTTCCGCAGCGCCTCGGCGGCCGCCGCCCGCAGCGCGCGCTCGGTGAGCACGCCGGTCAGGTGCCGCCGGTAGGCGACGCCCGCGTGGATGTCGGGTTCGGGGTCGATCCGCTCGCGGACGTGCGCGGCGGCGGCGGCCCAGTCGCCGTCCGGGCCGGCCGCGCCGGCCAGGTCGAGCACGAGCGGCGTCGCGGCGATGCCCAGGTACCCGGCGCGGGCCGCCGACACCCGCAGGTCCTCGTCGAGGGTGACGACGGCGGCGACCCCGGCGAGCGCGTAGTCGCCGTGCCGCCGGGCCGTCTCGGTGAACGCGGTGCCGGTGCGGGGCGGAGCCGCCGGGAAGAACGCGGAGACGGCCAGTTCACCGGGCGCCAGCGCCGATTCGAGGGGCCCGGTGAAGAACGCGGCGGCCGGGATCGTGCGGCGCCCCCGCGCCGACGCGGCCTCGACCGTCCCGCCGAGGACGGCCAGCACGGCGGGCAGTTCGGCGGCGGGGTCGGCGTGCGCGAGGCTGCCGACGACCGTGCCCCGGTTCCGGATGACGGGGTGCGCGACGTGCCGCAGCGCCTGCCGCAGCAGCGGCTGGACGGCCGCCGCCTGCGCCGAGCGCTCCGCCCGCGCGTGCCGGGCGAGCGCGCCCACCCGCACGCCCTCGTCCCCGATGTGCAGCGTGTCCAGTTCCGCGATCCGGTTGATGTCGACCAGGTCGGACGGCGCGGCGAGCCGCATGTTCAGCAGCGGGATGAGGCTCTGCCCGCCCGCGAGGACCTTGCCGCCCGGCGCGGCGGCGAGCGCGTCGAGGGCCTCGCCGACCGTGCCGGGGGCGTGGTAGCCGAACGGTGGCGGCTTCACGCGTCAGCCCGCGTCCGTGTTCGGGGCCGGGCGGACCGGCCCGCCGATCTCCTCCTCCGCGGGCGCGATGACGCCGCCGCCGTAGTCCTCCGGTCTGCGCAGGACGTTCAGGACGTGGTAGCCGAGCAGGACGGCGATGGTGCCGAGCGCGATGCCCTGCAGCGGGAAGTCGTCGGTGATCTGGAGCGTCACGTTCCCGATCGCGAGGATGATCGCCGCGGCCACCGGGACGAGGTTGACCGGGTCGGCGAAGTCCACCCGGTTCTCGATCCAGATCTTCGCGCCGAGCAGCCCGATCATCCCGTAGAGGACGACGGTGATGCCGCCGAGCACGCCGCCCGGGGTCGCGGCGACGAGCGCGCCGAACTTCGGGCACAGGCCGAACAGGATCGCGACGATCGCGGCGACGTAGTAGGCGGCGGTCGAGTAGATCCGGGTGGCGGCCATGACGCCGATGTTCTCGGCGTAGGTGGTGGTGGGCGAGCCGCCGACCGCGCTGGCGAGGGTGGTGCCGATGCCGTCGGCGGTGATGGCGCGGCCGAGGTAGGGGTTCAGGTCCTCGCCGGTCATCGCCGACACGGCCTTGACGTGCCCGGTGTTCTCCGCGATCAGCGCGATGACCGCCGGGAGCGCCAGCAGGATCGCCGAGGTCTTGAAGTCGGGCGCGTGCAGGCTGGGGAACCCGAACCAGTCGGCGGCCTTGACGCCCGCGAAGTCGACCCGGTCGTGGGGGAACGCCGTGGCGACGCAGTACGCGCCCTCCGCCGTGCACGCCTTGCCGGCGCCGTCCAGCAGGTTCTGACCGGGAAGGACTGACGTGATCTGGCCCGCGGTGTTGTCGAGGATCCACGAGAGGACGAAGCCGAAGACCAGCGCCAGCAGGATCGTGATGCGCGCCCAGAACCCGCGCAGCAGCACCGCGCAGAACACGGCGAAGCCGAGCGTGGCGAGCGCGATCCACTGGTCCTGCGGCCAGTAGACGGTCGCGACGACGGGCGCGAGGTTGAACCCGATGAGCATGACCACCGCGCCGGTCACCACGGGCGGGAACACCCGGTGGATGACCTCGGCCCCGGCGAAGTGGATGAGCACGCCGATCAGCGCCAGCACGGCGCCGGAGACGAGGATCGCGCCGGTCACGGTCGCGCTGTCGCCGCCCGCCGCGCGGATCGCCGCGACGGCGCCGACGAACGACGCGCTGGTGCCGAGGTAGCTCGGCACCCGGCCGCCGACGATCAGCAGGAACAGGACCGTCGCGACCCCGGACATCATGATCGCCAGGTTCGGGTCCAGGCCCATGACGATCGGGAACACGAACGTCGCGCCGAACATCGCCACCACGTGCTGTGCGCCGATCCCGGCGGTGCGCGGCCACGACAGCCGCTCGTCCGGACGGACGACCTCCCCCGGCGGCGGCGTCCGCCCGTCACCGTGCAGCTTCCAGCCGATCGCCATAGGGGTGCCTCCTGCTCAGCCGACCGCGTTCATGCGGGCAAGGTAGATCTACCCTGGCAGGCGGGCATCGGCGACATCTGCCAAACCCCGCCGCGCCGATTGGGAGCACCGGCCGGTGCGAGCCGTCGTGCACTACGCTCAGATACCGCGCATGCGCAGTACGTGCAGGGCGAGGGTGAGGTTGAGCCGCAGATGCGCGTCCTCCGTGAAGGCTCCGAGCATCCGTTCCAGTTTCCCGATGCGGTAGCGGAGCGTGTTGTAGTGGAAGTGCAGCCGGCGGGCCGTCTCGGCGACGTTGAGGTTGGTCTCCAGCAGCACCTGCAGGGTGCGGCGCAGGTCGACCAGTTCCGGCTCGTCGTCGGCGGCGAGGTCGCCGAGCGTCTCCCGGACGAACGCGTGCAGCTCCCCCGGATCCGACACCAGGCTGAGCAGCCGGTACACGCCGAGCTGGTCGAAGTGGGCGCGCGCGCCCGCGCCGTTGAGCTGGCGGCCGACCCGGACGGCCTTCACCGCCTGCTCGTACGCCTCGGGCAGCGCCGCCGGGGACGCCACCGTCCGGCTGATGCCGGTGGAGAACGTCCGCCGCACCGGCAGGTGCTCGGCGAAGATCGACGACGCCTCCTTCATCATCGCCTGCACCGGCCCGGCCGCCCACTCGGCGGGGTCGTCGCCGTCGGTGCCGACGACCGCGACGACCTCGTGCGCGAAGCTCGCGACCGCCGCGCCCCGGTCGTGCCGGCGGACGGCCGTCGTCCACGCCGCGGCGAGCCGCTCCTGCGCGGTCCGCTCCTCCGCGCCGCGGCCCCGCCCGTCGGGCTCGGCGCCCTTCGCGCGGCCCTTGGCGTCGGGGCCCTCGCCGCGCGGGCGGCCGTCCAGTTCGGCGACGACCACCATCATCGGGCGGTCCAGGTCCCAGCCGAACCCGCCGCAGTGCGCGACGACGCGGTCGTCGCCGCCGGCGCGCCCGGCGAGGATGTCGCGCAGGAAGTCGGCGCGGTACTTGCTCTCCACCGCCGCGACGGCCTGCTGCTTGGTCACCACGAGCGCGGCGACGGTCGCGGCGCGCTCCAGGATGCCGAGGTCGGTGCCGCGCAGCGCGCCGGCGGGGCTGAACGCGACGATCCGGCCGTGGTCGAAGCCGCCCGCCATCACCGGCACGACCAGGTGGTCGCCGGTGCCGTGCGCGCCGATGATGCCGCAGCCGCCGCGCCCGCAGGCCGCGTGCCGGCCCGCGTCGAACGCGCGCATCGCCTGGACGTGCTCGGCCGGCCCGGCGCCGGCGAGCACGCGCTGCTCGCCGTCCAGCACCACGACGGCGACGTCCAGCAGGGTCGCGACCTCGTCCACGACCTCCTGGAGGCCGCCGCCGCACAGCACGATCTGCACGAGCGCCCGGTGCACCTCCTCGGTGCGGGCGAGGACGGCCGCCTGCCGGTTCAGGATGTCGGTGAGGACCTGGTTCAGGATGTCGTCGAAGCCGACGTCGTTGGGGAGCAGGATCAGCGGGAAGCCGCGCCGGTCCGCCTGCGCGATCATCTCGGCGGGCAGGGCGTCCAGGTAGCGGCCGAGCTTGATGGCGAGGGCGGCGAGGCCGCGCTCGTCGAGGTCGGCGACCAGGTTGTCGAGGGACTGGGGGGTGTTGCGCAGGGGGTAGCCGGTGGTGAGGAGCAGCTCGTTCGGTTTGACCCACGACAGGATGTCGGGGACCTCCATCACGTTCAGCCGCTGGACGACGCGCTCGAGTCCGGCCCGGCCGGCGATGAGGCGGGCGCCGTTCAGGGTGCTGACGCCGAGGACCTCCCCGACCGACAGGCCGTAGGTCAGTGTTCCGGTACTCGCGAGCCGGAGGGCCGGTGGGCCCGGGTCCGCAGTGGTGTAGCTCATGCCAGGGGTCACCTCGCTTTTGGTGCGTACATCGTCCGTGACCATGTGATCGCTACCGGTTCCTGATCAAAAATGACAACAAAGACGAACGATGACAACCATCCTTGGCAGCTTTCTCCATACGTCCGGTGCGGGGCCCGTTCTACCGTCGTCGCGGAGGCCGGGCCTTCCGCGCGCCGCGGGCGGCCACCGACACCGGCCCCGGGAGGATCCGTGACTGCCCTCGTCCGCGACCCGATCCCGCTCCCGGCCGGGCCGGGGCGGCGGCCGCCCGCCGCCGGGGCCGCGAGCCTCGCGCTGCGGCCGCTGCTGGACCCGCCGCGCCGCGCGGCCCGGGTCATCGCGGTGTTCCCGTCGGCGGTGTACCTGGAGATGCGCGGCGGCCCCGAGCCGCGCGTGCTCGCCGTCGTCACCTCCGACGCCGGGCGGCTGCCCAACGCGGTGGTGGTCGTGGCGACGCGCCGCGAGCACCCGTTCCGGCCGGTCCGGGAGGGCGGGGACGCCTGCGTCGGCGAGGGGCGGGTGGAGGCGGACGGGCTGGCCGTGCGCGTCCGCCGCTGGTGGGACCCGTCCCCCGCGCTCGGCGGGATGGCGCCGGCGGCGCTGGCCCGCGGCGTCCGCGCGCTGGAGGACGAGCTGGCCGCGGCCGGCGCGCTCACCGCCGCCGGACCGGCGGGCGGCGGCCTGGCCGGGCACCCGGACCCGGGCGGTCTCGCCGCGGCCTGCGCGGCCGGCGACCTCGCGGGCGCCGTGGAGGCGGCCGAGCGGATCGTGGGCCTCGGGCCGGGGCTGACGCCGTCTGGCGACGACATCCTGTGCGGCCTGCTGGTGTCGCTGCGGCTGATCGGCGGCGCCGTCCGGCACGGCGAGGCGGCGGTGCGGCTGGCGGACTGGCTCGGCGCCGCCGTGACCGCCGACGCCGGCACCCGCACGACGGCGCTCGCCGCGACGCTGCTGCACTGCGCGGCGGCGGGCGGCGCGGGCGCCGAGGTCGCGGCCGTGCTGCGCTTCGTCGCGGGCTGCGAACCGCCCGGCCGGACGGGGCAGGGCGCCGTCCGGCGGCTGCTGTCGGTCGGGCACACCTCGGGCACCGACCTCGCGCACGGCGTCCTCACCGGCTGCCGCGCCGCCCTCGCCCTGACCGCCGCCCCCCGCCATGCCGGGAAGGCGACCGCATGAGCGCAGCGAACCGGGGGGTGTGGGGGGTCGCCCCCCACAGGAGGCACGCATGAGCGCAGCGAACCGGGGGGTGTGGGGGGTCGCCCCCCACAGGAGGCACGCATGAGCGCAGCGAACCGGGGCCTGTGGAGGGTCGCCCCCCACAGGAGGCACGCATGAGCGATTGGGTCGAGGTTCGGCGGGGGGGCTACCACGATTCGGTCACGCTCATGCGGGTCAGCCGGCAGCTGGCGGAGCGGTCCGGCGTCGCGGGGGCGATGGTGGCGATGGCCACCGAGCTGAACCGCGAGATGTTCGCGCGGATGGGGTTCGGCGTCCCGGACGGCGCTGGCCCCGACGACCTCGTCGTGGCGATCCGGGTGGACGGCGGCGGGCTCGACGAGGCGCGCGAAGCCCTCGACGGGCTGCTGCGCGACGCGTCCCGCCCGCCGGCCGGCGGCGGCCTGCTCGGCGCGCCGGAGCCGCCGCGCACGACCCGGTCGGCGGCGGCGCGGGCGGACGCGACCGTCGCGCTGCTGTCGGTGCCGGGCCCGCACGTGTTCCCCGAGGCGATGGACGCGCTGGACGCCGGCCTCAACGTGATGGTCTTCAGCGACAACGTGCCGCTCGGCCAGGAGATCGCGCTGAAGGAGGCGGCGGCGCGGCGCGGCCTGATCGTGATGGGCCCGGACTGCGGGACGGCGGTGGTCGGCGGCGCGGGCCTCGGGTTCGCGAACGCGGTCCGGCCGGGGCCGGTCGGCATCGTCGCGGCGTCCGGGACGGGCGCGCAGCAGCTGATGTGCCTGCTCGACGCGGCGGGCGCCGGGGTGAGCCACGTGCTGGGCGTCGGCGGGCGCGACCTGTCGCCCGAGGTGAGCGGCCGGTCGGCGCTGTCCGCGCTGGCGGCGCTGGACGCCGACCCGGGCACCGAGCTGATCGTGCTGGTGTCGAAACCGCCCGCGCCGCAGGTGCTCGACCTGATCCGGGAGGCGGCGCGGCGGCTGGACACCCCGGTCGTGTTCGCGCTGCCGATGCCCGGCGAGGACGACCTGACGCGGGCCGCGGAGAAGGTGCTCACGGCGCTCGGGCGGACCGTCCCCGAATGGCCGCGCTGGACGGCGGCGCGGCGTCCGGCCACGGTGCCGGGGCGGGCGCTGCGCGGGCTGTTCGCGGGCGGCACGCTGCGGGACGAGGCGGAGATGATCGCGCGGGACGCGCTCGGCTGGGACCTGGCGGCGCGCGGCCACCGGTTCACCGACTTCGGCGACGACGCCTACACGCGGGGCCGCCCGCACCCGATGATCGACCCGACGCTGCGGCTGGAGGCGCTGCGGGCGGAGGCCGCCGATCCGGGCTGCGGCGTCCTGCTGCTGGACGTGGTGCTCGGCCACGGTGCCGAGCCCGACCCGGCCGCCGCGCTGGCCCCGGCCGTCGCGGACGCGGCGCGGGACCGCCCGGACCTGGCCATCGCCGTGTCGCTGTGCGGGACGCCGGGCGACCCGCAGGACCGCGACCGGCAGGCGGCGGCGCTGTGCGAGGCGGGCGCCGACGTGTTCGGCTCCAACGCGCAGGCGACCCGGCACGCCCTGCGGATGGTGGAAGGGGCTCCGGCATGACCGAGCAGCGGCTGGGCGGACTGCTGTCCCGCGAGCCCAGGGTGGTCACCGCCGGCGTGGACGTGCTGGCCGGGGCCCTCGCCGACCAGGCCGTCCCGGTCGAAGCCGTCGACTGGCGGCCGCCGCCGGCCGGGACGGAGGCGGCGCTCGCGGCGGTCCTCGGCGATCCCGGCCACGCCGGCGCCAACGCCCGCGCCGTCCAGCGCATGCTGACGGCCCGCCCCCACCTGGTGGACGTGCGCCCGGCGCGGGACGTCCTCGGCCTGGAGCCGGGGACGTTCCTGCACGCGGGCCCGCCGCTGGAGTGGGACCGCGCGTCCGGCCCGATGCGGGGCGCGCTCATCGGCGCGATGCTCCTGGAGGGGCTGGCGGAGACGCCGCTCGGCGCCCGGCACGCGCTGGAGCGCGGGTCGGCGGTGCTGGAGCCGTGCCACCACCACGCGACCGTCGGGCCGATGGCGGGCGTCGTCAGCCCGTCCATGTGGATGTTCGTGGTCGAGGACGCCGAGCACGGCGGGACCGCGTACTGCTCCCTCAACGAGGGGCTCGGGAAGGTGTTGCGCTACGGGGCGTACGGGCCGGAGGTGATCGAGCGGCTGACGTGGATGGGCGAGGTGCTCGGCCCGGCGCTGCGGGCGGCGGTCCGGCGGCACGGGCCGCTCGACCTGATGTCGGTCATCGCGCAGGCGCTGCAGATGGGCGACGAGCTGCACAACCGGAACCGGGCCGCGACGTCGCTGCTGCTGCGCGAACTGGCCCCCGACCTGGCCGCCGCCGAGGACGTCCCCCGCGACCAGGCCGCCGAGGCGCTGCGGTTCGCGGCGGGCAACGACCACTTCTTCCTGAACGCGGGCATGGCGGCGGCGAAGGCGTGCGCGGACGCGGCCCGGGACGTCCCCGGGTCCAGCCTGGTCGTGGCGATGGCCCGCAACGGCACCGACTTCGGCATCCAGGTGTCGGGCACGGGCGACCGCTGGTTCACCGGGCCCGCCGGCGTCCCGGACGGCCTCTACCTGGGCGACTACGGCCCCGGCGACGCCAACCCCGACATCGGCGACTCGGCGATCACCGAGACGGCGGGGACGGGCGGGTTCGCGCTCGCCGCCGCGCCCGCGATCGTCCGGTTCGTCGGCGGCGAGGTGCCGGACGCGGTCGCCGCGACGCAGCGCATGTACGAGATCACCCTCGCCGAGCACCCGTCCCTGCAGATCCCGCTGCTGTCGTTCCGCGGCACCCCGGTCGGCGTCGACGTGACCCGCGTCGTCCGCACCGGGATCCTGCCCGTCATCGACACCGGGATCGCGGGCCGGGAGGCGGGCACCGGCCAGGTCGGCGCCGGCCTCGTCGAACCGCCGTCGAACGTGTTCACCGACGCCCTGCACGCCCTCGCGGAGATCGCGTAGGGGTCCCGCCAGGGGGTAGCGTCCCGGACATGAGCGAGTCGATCACCGGGGAGCAGTACGCCCTCAGCGCCGGGCCGTACCAGGCCGTCGTCACCGAGTCGGGCGCGAGCCTGCGCGAGCTGACCCACGAGGGCCGGCCGCTGGTGCTGTCGCACGGCGCCGACGAGCCCGCCCCCGCCGCGTTCGGGCACCTGCTGGTCCCGTGGCCGAACCGCGTCGACCGCGGCCGCTACAGCTACGGCGGCGCCGAGCACCAGCTGGACGTGTCCGAGCCGGCCCGCGACTGCGCGATCCACGGCCTCGTTCGGTGGGCGTCGTGGAAGGCCGCCGAGCACCGGCCGGACCGGGTGCGGCTCACCCACCGCCTGCTCGCGACGGGCGGCTACCCGTTCCGCCTCGACCTGGAGGCCGAGTACTCCCTCGACGCGTCCGAGGGCCTGCGGGTGCGGATGACCGTCCGCAACCCCGGGTCGAACACCGCCCCCTACGGCCATGGCGCGCACCCGTACCTGACGGTCGGCGAGCCCATCGACGCCTGCACGGTCCACCTGCTCGCCGACAGGTACGTCCCGGTGAACGACCGGATGGTCCCGTCCGGGCCGTCCGAGGACGTCACGGGCACCAAGTACGACCTGCGCACGGGCCCGCTGCTCAGCGACCGGCAGATCGACAACGCGTTCGCCGACCTGAACCGCGACGGCGACGGCCGCGTCTGGGTGATCCTGTCCGGCGGCGACCGGACGGTCCGGCTCTGGGCGGACGAGGCGCACCCGTGGATGGAGATCTACACCGCCGACAGCACCCCCGTCCCGCGCGAGGGCCTGGGCGTCGAGCCGATGACCTGCCCGCCGAACGCCTTCGTCTCCGGCGAGGGCCTCGTCCACCTGGAACCCGGCGCCGAGTTCACCGGCACGTGGGGCATCGTCGCGGGCGCCTGATCCGGTCCCGCCCGACCGGTTCCCCGATGGGCGGCCCTTGGGGGATCATTGCCGGGTGAACCTCAGTGTGTCCTCGTTCGACGACCTGTCCGCGCGCATCGCCGCCGCCCGTGACGCGCACGGCGAGCGCTTCCCCGGCGGCGCGGAGGGCCGGCAGCCGGTGCACACCGTGTACGTGCCCGCCGACCGGTTCTCCCGCTCGACGCCCGCCGAGTTCGGGGCCGAGGCGCTGCGGCTGCTGAACACCCACACGCCGGGCGCCGGGTCGTTCGGCGCCGCGTTCGGGCTCGACCCGGAGCTGGCCGAGCCGGTGCGCGCGCGGGTCGCGGCGAAGCTCGCGAACGAGCCGGTCGAGGACGTCCGGATCGACTTCGAGGACGGCTACGGCGTGCGCGCCGACTCCGAGGAGGACGCGCACGTCGAGCAGGTCGTCGAGGCCGTCGCCGCCGCCTACCAGGTGAAGGGCCTCCCGCACTACTGGGGGGTGCGGGTGAAGTCGTTCGCCGACGGCGGGCACGAGCGCGCGATGCGGACCCTCGACGGGTTCCTGACCGCGCTCCGCGACCGGCTCGGGCGGCTGCCGGGCGGGTTCACGATCACCTTCCCGAAGGTGGTGACGGTCGAGCACGTCCGGCTGTTCACCGAGTTCCTGGACCGGCTGGAGACCGCGCTCGGGCTGCCGCAGGGCATCCTGCGGTTCGAGATCCAGGTCGAGACGCCGCAGTCGCTCATCGACCACGCGGAGCAGCGGACCGGCCTCGGCCCGCTCGTGGACGCCGCGCAGGGCCGCGTCACCGCCGCCCACTTCGGCGTGTTCGACTACACCGCCGCGCTGGGGCTGCCGCCGCACGAGCAGCGCCTCGACCATCCGGCGTGCGACTTCGCCCGGCACCTCATGCAGGTGTCGCTCGCCGGGACCGGCGTGCGGCTGTCGGACGGCTCCACCAACGTGATCCCGCGCAACGACGGCCCCGACGAGGTCAACGCGGCGTGGGCGGTGCACGCGGCCCACGTCCGGCACTCCCTCGCCCACGGCTTCTACCAGGGCTGGGACCTGCACCCGGCGCACCTGCCGAGCCGGTACGCGGCCGTGTACGCGTTCCACCTGACCGGCGTCGACGAGGTCATCGGGCGGGTCCGGGCGTGGCACGAGCAGGCGGCGGGCGACGCGAGCGGCTTCCTGGACGAGCCCGCCACCATCACGGCGCTCACGGCCCGGCTCCGCCGCGCGGTCGACTGCGGCGCCCTGGACGAGAGCGTCCTGCCCGCGTCCTAGCCCTTCCGCCAGAGCGGGACGACCACGTCGAGGACGGCGCCGAGCTGCTCCTCCTCGTAGGCGAAGTGCGCGTCGAGTTCGGCGGTCATCCGGTCGAGTCCGGCGCGGACGGCGTCCGGCTCGCGGGAGCCGGCGTCGTCCAGCACGGCCTGGAGCCTGCGCCTGTTGCCGGTGACGGCGGCGTGCTCGCGGCGCAGCCGGCCGATGACCGGGGCGAGGCCGGGGAACTGGGCCTCCAGGCGGGGGAAGGCGCGTCCCTCCTCGTTGTCGTGGTGCTCGCCGAGGACGCCGCAGACGGAGACGCAGTGCTCGCGGAGTTGCCGGGCCAGTCCGGGGACGCCGCGGGTCCCGTTGTGGAGGGCGTCGACGTCGGCGCGGAGATCCGCGAGCCGTGCCCGCAGGTCGTGGTGGATCCGAGCGAGCTGGGTGCCCGCGGCGCGTCCGGCCCGGTGGACGGCGACGACCGGGATGACGCGCTCGGTCTGCCGCTGGTACTCGGCGAACGCGGGGACGAGTTCGCCGCGCAGCGCGTACAGCCGGTCGCGTTCCTCGCCTTCCACGGGGATCGCGACGCCGTCGAAGGTCTCGGTGCCGGCCTCGACGGTGACGCGGGGGTCGGCGCGGACGTTGTGGTACCACGCCGGGTGCTTCGGCCCGCCCGCGTTGGACGCGAACACGAGCAGCCGGTCGCCGTCCGCCATGGAGCCGAGCGGTGTGGTGTGCGGTGCGCCGGACTTCCTGCCGGTGCTGGTGAGCAGCAGCAGGTCCGCGCCCTCGAAGGGGCCGCCGACCCGGCCGCCGTTCGCCCGGAACTCCTCGATGACCTGCCGGTTCCCGTCGCTCATCGGAGCCGTCTCCTATCCTGGAGCCGATCGGATTATTTGCTTTGAAAGCAAAGCTATTTTGGAAACAGAGGCAATGTCAACCGAAGAGAGCGCCGGGCCGGACGTCGACGACGCCGTCCGGACGATGCTGCTGCTGATGCCGCGGCTGGTCTCCGCCGCCAAGAAGATCAGGGTGCCGGCCGAGCTGGCGTCCTTCGACCTCGCGCCACGACACCTGTCGCTGCTGGCCTACCTGCTGTTCGACGGGCCGATGAGCGTGAACACGCTGGCCGGGCGGCTGGAGGTCGCGCCCGCCACGGTCAGCCTGATGGTCGGCGACCTCAGCCGGCAGGGCATCCTCGAACGCCGCGAGGACCCCGGCGACCGGCGCCGCACGATCGTCAGCGTCGCCGGCGCGCACCTGCCCGCGATCAACGGCTGGCTCGGCCAGGGCGCGGGCGCCTGGCGCGCCGCCCTGGAACCCCTCGCACCGGATCAGCGCACGATGTTCATCGACACGCTGCTCGCCTACGAGCGGGCGGTCAGTGCCGCTCGCGGCGGTTGAAGGCGTCCAGGTCGCCGGGGGTGTCGATGTCGTCGGGCGCGGCGACGTCGTCGCACGGCACCGGGGTGATCAGGTCGGTGTGGGCGCGCAGGTAGCCGCGGGCGCCCTGGTCGCCGGTCGCGGCCTCGGCGACGCCCGCGAAGTGCTCGGCGCGCAGCAGGACGGGGTTGCGGCGCGCTCCCCCGTAGGTGGCGACGGCGATCCGCGCGCCCTCGTCGTAGGCGGCGACCAGGCGCGCGACGGCGGCCGGGGTGACGAGGGGCTGGTCGACCAGGGCGACGACCACGGCGGGGCAGGCGGGCGGCAGCGCGGCCAGGCCGGCGCGCAGGGAGGAGCCCATGCCCTCCCGCCAGCCGGGGTTCGGGACGACGACGGCGCCGATGACCTCGAGCTGCGCGGCGCCCGCCACCACCAGGACCGGCGAGCAGCCGCCGTCCCGCAGGGTCGCGACGCCCCGGTCGACGAGGCGTTCGCCGTCCAGCTCCAGGGTCGCCTTCGGACGGCCGAGCCGGCGGCCCTCGCCCGCCGCGAGCAGCAGGCCGGCCGGGGACAGCGCACCGTGCAACGTCATCCAGCGAGGGTAGTGCGGACGGGCGGCCCGGTGTGGAAGGTCAGGGTGCTTCGGCGTGGATCCTGCCGCTGGTGTCGGTGAGCGGGCGTCCCGAGCCGCCCCAGCGGAGCTGGACGAGTTCCGCCGCGATCGACACCGCGGTCTCCTCCGGCGTCCGGGCGCCGAGGTCGAGGCCGATCGGGGAGCGCAGCCGGCCGAGCTCGGCGCCGGTCAGGCCCGCCTCGCGCAGCCGGGCGAGCCGGTCGTCGTGGGTGCGGCGCGACCCCATCGCGCCGATGTAGCCGGCGTCCGTGCGCAGCGCCACCTCGAGCAGCGGCACGTCGAACTTGGGATCGTGGGTCAGCACGCAGATCGCGGTGCGCTCGTCGATGGCGCCGCGCTCCTCCTCCAGGAACTTGTGCGGCCACTTCACCACGACCTCGTCGGCGTCCGGGAACCGCTTCGGCGTCGCGAACACCGGCCGCGCGTCGCACACCGTCACGCGGTAGCCGAGGAACGCGCCGACGCGGGCGACGGCCGCGGCGAAGTCGATGGCGCCGAACACCAGCAGCCGCGGCGGCGGCGCGTACGCGTGGACGAACACGGTCAGGTCGTCCAGCCGCCGCTCCCCCTCGGGCCCGTAGTGCCGCTGGCCGGTGACGCCCTGCGCGAGCATGCCGCGGGCGTCGTCGTCGACGGCGGCGTCGAGGCGTTCGGCGTGCGGTTCGCCGGGGGCGAGGGAGCCGGAGGCGCGTCCGGCCCAGACGACGCGGCGGGCGCCGATCCGGCCGGGGCCGGCGATGACCGTGGCGACGGCGACCGGCTCGTGCCGCTCGATCGACTCGGCGACCTCGGCGAACTCGGGGAACGTCGCGGGGCCGACCGGCTCCACCAGGACGTCCAGGATGCCGCCGCAGGTGAGGCCGACGGAGAACGCGTCGTCGTCGCTCACCCCGTACCGCTGGACGACCGGCTCGCCCGTCTCCAGCACCGACTGCGCCAGCTCGTAGACGGCGCCCTCCACGCAGCCGCCCGACACGCTGCCCGCCACCTCCCCGCCGCGCGACACGGCCATCGCCGCGCCCGGCGGGCGCGGCGCGCTGCGGAAGGTGTGCACGACGGTCGCGAGCCCGAAGGTCTCCCCGGACGCGTACCAGCCGGCGATGTCGCCGAGGACGTCACGCATGAGCGCTCCCCTTTCCAGCGGTGCCCGCGACGATGCGGGCCAGCTCCTCCAGGGCCGCGAGGCTGTGGCCGGAGGTGAAGTCGTCGACGTGCGGCAGCGCCGCCGCCATCCCGGCGGTCAGCGGCTCGTAGCCGGGCCGCGCCTTGTGCGGGTTCGCCCACACGACCCGGTGCGCGAGCCGGTGCAGCCGCGCCATCTGCTCGCCGAGCAGCGCCGCGTCGCCGCGCTCCCAGCCGTCCGAGGCGATCACGACGATCGCACCGCGGGCGAGGCCGCGCTGCCCGAACCGGTCGAGGAACTCCTTCAGCTCCTCGCCGAGGCGGGTGCCGCCGCTCCAGTCCGGGATGGCGGCGGTCGCCGCGGCCATCGCCGCGTCCGGGTCGCGGTGCCGCAGCTCCCGGGTGAGGCGGGTGAGGCGCGTCCCGGCGCTGAAGACCTCCACGGCGCGCCCGCCGGACCGGGCCGCGGCGTGCGCGAACCGCAGCAGCGCGTCGGCGTAGGGGCCCATCGACCCGCTGACGTCCACGATCAGGACGGCGCGGCGCGGGCGGGTGCGGTGCGCGCGGTGCCGCAGCAGGGACATCTCGCCGCCGCGCCGCAGCGTCTCGCGGACCGTCCGCGCGGGGTCGAGCCGCCCCGCCGGCGCCGGTGTGAACCGGCGCGACCGGCGCCGCTCCGCGCCCGCGCCGAGCACGGCGATGAGCCGGGCGACCTCGGCGCGCTCGGCGGCGGTCAGCCGCGCCAGGTCGCGGTCGCGCAGCACCTCCACCTCGCTGGCGGTGGCCGCCTTCAGCTCCCCGGCCTCCTCGTTCCCCGCCAGCGCGCCCGGGTCGGGCAGCGTCATCCGGCGGACGACGACGGGCGGCGGCCTGCGCCGCATCCGCGCGGTCGCGCCGGAGAAGTAGGCGGCGAAGCACCGGTCATAGCGGGCGAGGTCGTCGGGGTCGGCGCACAGGGTCAGCCGCCCGGCCCAGTACACGTCGTTCGGGTCGAGGACGTCGAGGTGGTCGAGCGCCGCCAGCAGCGCCTGGACGCGCTCGGGGTCGGCGGCGCCGCCCGCCGCGCGCAGCGTCCTGGCGAACCCGACCATCGTCTCGGTGACGTCCCGCTGCACCGCTCATCCCCCGTTGAGCAGGGCTTCCAGCCCGGCGCCGAGGACCCGCTGCTGGTCCTCGCGGTACTTGAGCACGGCGCCGAGCGTCAGCGCGGCGGCCGCCGGGTCGAGCTCGCGGACGCCGAGGGCGACGAGCGCCTCCGTCCAGTCGAGGGTCTCGGCGACGCCGGGCGGCTTCAGCAGGTCGCTCTCGCGCATCCGCTGCGCGGCGCGGGCGACCTGCCCGGCGAGCCGGCCGGCCGCGCCGGGCAGCCGCCGCCGGATGATCGCGACCTCCCGGTCGAACGACGGGTGCTCCAGCCAGTGGTACAGGCAGCGCCGCTTGAGCGCGTCGTGGACCTCGCGGGTGCGGTTGGAGGTCACCACGACGACCGGCGGGCGCTCCGCCCGGATCGTGCCGAGCTCCGGGACGGTGATCGTGAAGTCGCTGAGGACCTCCAGCAGAAACGCCTCGAACTCGTCGTCGGCGCGGTCGAGCTCGTCCACCAGCAGGACGCTCGGCGAGGTCTCCAGCGCCTGCAGCAGCGGCCGGGCCAGCAGGAACCGCCGGTCGTACAGCTCGCCCTCCAGGCGGGACACGTCGTTCACACCCGCCGCCTCGGCGGCGCGCAGGTGCAGCAGCTGGCGCGGGAAGTCCCAGTCGTAGAGGGCCTGGGACGCGTCGAGGCCCTCGTAGCACTGCAGCCGGATCAGCGGCGCGCCGAGCCCGCGCGCGAGTGTTTTGGCCAGCTCGGTCTTGCCGACGCCGGCCTCGCCCTCCAGGAACAGCGGCCTGCCCATCCGCAGTGCGAGGAAGCACGCCGTCGCGAGCCCGTCGTCGCACAGGTAGGCGTGCCGGTCGAGCAGGCCCGCGAGATCCGCGGGCGATCCGAGCTGGTCCGTGGTCGTCTCCGTGGTCATCGGCGCGGTCTCCCCCACGGCTCCGAGGCTACTCGGAGGGAGGCGCAACTCCCATGCCCCGGCCCCTTGCGTTTTCGCGGCCCTCTCCTCGTGCTCGGAATTTTCTGATAAACCGGTAGGGAAAGTCGACCCGGACCGCCGAGGAGCATCGGAGCATGCAGGTCTTACCCGCGCGGCCGTGGACAGGGCGCCGCGCCGGCTGGACGCTGACTACGTGGACAGGCGCGCGACCTCCGGCGGACGCCGGCGGCCGGCGGCCGGCTCCACCCGCCGCACCGTCGCCGGCCACCCGGCCGGCGCCCCCGTACCGCGCCGGGCCACCCGCTGGAAAGGACGAACATGGCACTGTGGAAGCCGGACCCGACCTTCTACGCGTCCCCGCGCGACGCGGCCTCCGCCCCGGCGGAGAAGCTCGCGTACGTGGCGGCGTTCGACCGCGCGGCGCGCAAGCCGGACGCGATCGCGGTCCTGGACGTCGATCCGGGCTCCGGCTCCTACGGCTCCGTGGTGGGCTGGACCGACCTGCCCTATCTCGGCGACGAGCTGCACCACTTCGGGTGGAACGCGTGCAGCAGCGCGCTGTGCCCCGGCTCGCCGCACCCGCACGTCGAGCGCCGGTACCTGATCGTGCCGGGCCTGCGGTCGTCGCGGGTGTACGTCATCGACACCAAGGACGACCCCGTCGCACCCAAGATCGTCAAGGTGCTGGAGCCGGACGAGCTGGCCAAGCGCGCCGGGTACTCGCGGCCCCACACCGTCCACTGCGGGCCCGAGGGCCTCTACCTGACGGCGCTCGGCGGCGCCGGCGGTGAGGACGGGCCGGGCGGGATCGCGCTGCTCGACCACAACTCGTTCGACGTCCTCGGGCGCTGGGAGGTCGACCGGGGGCCGCAGTACTTCGCCTACGACGCGTGGTGGCACATCGCGCACGACGTCCTCATCACGTCCGAGTGGGGCACGCCCTCCATGGTCGAGGACGGCGTCGTCGGCGAGCTCCTGCTCGGCCGCAAGTACGGGCACTCGCTGAACTTCTTCGACCTGCGCAAGCGCAAGCACGTCCAGACCGTCGACCTCGGCGACGAGCACCAGATGGTCCTGGAGCTGCGCCCCGCGCACGACCCGACCAAGCTGTACGGGTTCGCCGGCGTGGTCGTCAGCGTGGAGGACCTGTCGGCGTCCGTCTGGGTGTGGCACCGCGACGGCGACGCGTGGGCGGCGAAGAAGGTCATCACCATTCCCGCCGAACCCGCCGACGCCTCCGCCCTGCCCCCGGTGATCCGGCCGTTCGGCGCGGTGCCGCCGCTCGTCACCGACATCGACCTGTCGGTGGACGACCAGTGGCTGTACGTGTCGTGCTGGGGCACCGGCGAGCTGAAGCGCTACAACGTCAGCGACCCGTTCAACCCGGTCGAGGCCGGCTCGGTCCGCATCGGCGGCATCGTCGACCGGACACCGCACCCCGCCGCTCCCGACCGTCCGCTCCCGGGCGGCCCGCAGATGGTGGAGATCAGCCGCGACGGGAAGCGCGTCTACGTCACCAACTCGCTCTACGGCTCCTGGGACGACCAGTTCTACCCGGACGGCGTCGGCGCGTGGATGGCGAAACTCGACTCCACCCCCGACGCATTCTCCCTCGACGAGCGCTTCTTCCCCAACGGCGACGCCTTCCGGGGCCGCCGCCCCCACCAGACGCGCCTGCAGGGCGGCGACGCCTCCTCGGACTCCTACTGCTACCCATGACCGACGGTTCGCTCGCCGCCCTCGTGGCGCTCGGCGCGTTCCACGGCCTCAACCCGGCGATGGGCTGGCTGTTCGCGGTGGCCCGCGGCCTCCAGGAGCGCAGCAGGAAACTCGTCCTGCAGGCGCTCCCGGCGATCGCCGCGGGCCATGCCGCGTCCGTCGGCGCCGTCGCGGTCCTCATCGCGCTGACCCGCTCGGTCGTCGCGACGCAGGCGGTCGCGATCGGCGGCGGCGCCGCGCTCGTCGCCTTCGGCTTCTGGCGGCTGCTGTCCCAGCGGCACTTCCGCTGGGTCGGCATGCGGATCTCGCTGTGGCAGCTCGCCGGCTGGTCGTTCCTGATGTCGTCGATGCACGGCGCCGGGCTGATGCTGCTGCCCGTGCTCACGTCCTCGGGGACGGCCCCGGCGCACCACGACCACGGGCTGACGTCGTCGTCCGGCAGCGCCCTGTCGACCGGCGTCTTCGTCACCGCGGTGCACACCCTCGCGATGTTCGTCGTCGCGGGCGTCATCGCGGTGCTCGTCTACGAAATCGTCGGCCTGGCGATCCTGCGCCGCGCCTGGTTCAACCTCGACCGCGTCTGGGCCGTCGCCCTCATCGGCGCCGGCACCTTCACCCTCTTCACCGCCCTGTGACCACCACGGCGAGTCCGCGAAAGCCGGTCGCCGTGGTCCTAGCGGCGCCTGCCGACGGCGGTGAGGTCGATATCGATGTCGAACGGCCCGGTCACCTTGAGGTGATCATGGTGAATGCCGGTGAGGACGTAGCCGGCACAGGCGGGGTCGAACTCGTACACATAGACGACGGTTCTTCCCTCATCCTCTTCAACGCGCCAGTAATACCTGATACCGGCTTCCCGGTACCTGCGCGGTTTGATCTCCCGGTCGCGTATCTCCGAATCCGGGGATACCGCCTCGACCACGAGGACGACGTCTTCCGGGCGATAGTAGGTCGATGGCTCTTCTCGCTCGTATGCTTCCGCGGAGACGATCAGCACGTCCGGCTCGGGCGCGTGCCGTGCGGAGAGCCGGACGGTCATCTCACGATCCGCGCACAGATGCGCAGGAGCCTGCCGGTCGAGTTCGGCCCGCAACAGGTCGATCACACGCACGCGCCACTTGCGTTGCGGGCTCACGAAGACCAGGCTCCCGTCGATCAGCTCGGTGTGCCGGGGCAGACCTCGCATGCGCAGGAAGTCGTCGGCGGTGAAACCGCCCGGCGGGGGGATCACCCAGTCTGGCAGCGGCTCAAGGTCCATGTAGCCACTTTCCGCAATACTCTCGATACTCTGCGCAATCATGGCACTACCCTGACACACGACCGCGCTCCCGGTCTTGGCAACAGCCTAGAACAGACACCCTCAGACGGGGTCGGGGGCTTCGCCTCGGGTGTGCAGGAGGGACTGGAGCTCGGCCAGCTGGCGGGCGGCGAGGGCCTTCTCGGCTCCGTTGATGCCCATGGCGCCGATGGACGTGCCGTCCGACAGGTCGAGGGTGGGCCAGGGGTCGCCTACCGTCATGCTGACGTCCAGGATCTCCGGCCATTCGAGGCGGCGGGTCTTGAAGGCGTTCACGACGGTGACACCGGACTCGTCGGCGGTGACGCGGCAGCGGGCGAGCATGTGCAGGATCCACGCCACGGCCGCGCCGAAGCCGACCATCAGGGCGCGGTCGAACGTCTTGTACTGCTCCGGCACCACCGCGGCGAGCGCGATCAGGCCGAGCACGACCACGCCCGCCGTGGTGTAGGCCACGATCCGGGTGGTGCGGGGGCGCCACACGGTCGGCAGGGCCGGTGTCTCAGCCAATGATCTTCGTGATGGGGATCTCGAGGATGTCGTGGGCACCGGCCGCCTTCAGCGCCGGGATCAGCGTGTTGATGCCGCGCTTGGCGACGACCGACTCGACGGCGTTCGACTCGCCGCCGGCGAGCGAGGTGACCGTCGGGGACGACATCGCGGGCATGATGTCGAGGACCTTCCGCAGGTCGCCCTGCGCGACGTTCAGCTTCAGCAGCACCTTGCCGCGCGCCCGGATCACGCCCTGCAGGAGGAGCGAGATGTCCTCCATCGCGGCGCGCTTCTCGGCGTCCTCGTAGGCCGCGCGGTTCGCGACCAGCTCGGTGTAGCTGGTCAGCAGCGTGTCGAGGATGCGCAGGCCGTTCTTGCGCAGCGACGAGCCGGTCTCGGTGAGGTCGACGATCGCGTCCACGATGTCGGGCACCTTCGCCTCGGTCGCGCCGTAGGACGGGACGACCGTCGCCTTCACGCCGTGCTCGTCGAGGAACCGCTTGGTCAGCGCCGGGAACTCGGTGGAGATCCGGACGCCCTCCGGCAGGTCGGCCACCGACTGCCACGGCGCGCCGTCCGGCACCGCCATGATCACGCGGACCGGGTTGGCGGTCGCCTTGGAGTACTTCAGCTCGCCGAGGCTGACGACGTCGGCGTCGGTCTCGGTGATCCAGTCGCGGCCGGTGATGCCGAGGTCGAACAGCCCCTGCTCCAGGTAGGTCGGGATCTCCTGCGGGCGCAGGACCCGGACCCGGTCGATGCGCGGGTCGTCGATGGAGGCGCGGTAGTCGCGGTCCGACGAGCGCTGGACGGTGAGGTCGGCGGCGTCGAACAGCTGCATGGTCGCCTTCTCCAGCGACCCCTTGGGCAGGACGAGTGACAGCACGGAATTGCCTTTCGGTGAGGATGCGTACGGGATACCGGGTGGTTCAGGAGCTCCGATGCGCGAGTCGTTCAGGGGCGGAACCCCTGTACCCGCTAGAAATGCTCCAGGCCGTGCCCGGCGTGACCGTGATGCCGCAGACCTCGCAGGGTCAGTGCCGTGTCGAGTGCGGCCACAGTCGCCTCCCATCCCTTGTCCTCGGAGCTGCCCGGCAGCCCGCTGCGTTCCAGTGCCTGCTCAATGGTGTCACATGTGAGGACCCCGTTGCCCACCGGAGTCGACTCGTCGAGCGCGACCCGTGTCACACCGGTGGTGACGGAGTCGCAGACGTAGTCGAAGTGGGCGGTGGCGCCGCGGATGACCGCGCCGAGGCAGACGACGGCGTCGAGGTCGCGGGCCATCTGCTGGGCGACCACGGACAGTTCGAGCGCGCCGGCGACGCGGACGACGACGGGCTCGTCCACGCCGCACGCCTTCGCCGCGGCCAGCGCCCGGTCGAGCAGCTGGTCGGTGATGTGGCCGTGCCAGCGGGTGCAGACGATGCCGAGCGTGAGCCCGGCCGCGTCGACGGTGATGTCCTCGGGGCGTCCCGCGCCGCTCATCGGATACCTCCGGCATGGAGCTCCCGGCCCTGTGGGCGGGGAGAAAACGCGGAACAGTGCGACATGGTGACCCTCCGGAGTCTGTCAGTGGCGGTCGGTATGTTGCGGGCGTGTCCCGGTACCGGTTGTGTCCGACGCCCGCGCAGGAGGCGGGGCTGCTGGAGCACTGCTCGCATGCCCGATTCGTGTGGAATTTGGCGGTGGAGCAGCATGCATGGTGGACGCCGCGGCGGGGTCGGGCGCCGGGGTATGCCGCGCAGGCACGCCAGTTGACCGAGGCCCGTGCCGCGTATGCGTGGCTGGCGGCCGGGTCGCAGACGGTGCAGCAGCAGGCCCTCCGCGACTTCGCACAGGCGATGGCGAACTTTTTCACGGGTACGCACCGGCGCCCCACCTGGCGTAAGGCCGGGATGCACGAGGGGTTCCGGATCGTGGGGGCCCGCAGCCGAGCCTGGGACGTGCGGCGCTTGTCGCGCCGCACCGGTGCGGTGCGGATCCCCAAGGTGGGCTGGGTGCGATTCCGCTGGTCCCGCCCCGTCCCGCCCGGGGTGAAATCGTTCCGGGTGGCACGGGACCGCGCCGGACGCCGGCACGTCGCGTTCGCGCACGTCCCCAACCCCATTCCCGCACCCGGTAACGGTGCGGCGGTCGGAGTCGACCGGGGCGTGGCGATATCCGCCGCGCCGTCCACCGGCGGAATCTCCAGCGTTTCGGGCCTGACGCCGGGTGAAGCGCGGCGGCTGAACCGGCTGCTGCGCCGTCTGGCCCGCACGAAGCGGGGATCGAACCGGCGTGCCCTCGTCAAGGCCGCCATCGCCCGGGTCAAGGCGCGCGAGACCGACCGCCGCAGGGACTGGGTGGAGAAGACCAGCACGGACCTGGCGCGCCAGTACGACGTGATCGCCGTCGAGGACCTGAACCTGGTCGCCATGACCCGGTCGGCGCGCGGCACCCTGGACACTCCCGGCAGGGGAGTCCGGGCCAAGGCCGGACTGAACCGCTCGATCCTCGTCAACGGGTGGGGACGGCTCGTCACCCGGCTGGAGCACAAGGCACCCGGACGCCTGGTCCGGGTCGACCCGGCGTACACGTCGCAGACCTGTCATGCGTGCGGGCACCGCGCCCGGGACAACCGCGAGAGCCAAGCGGTGTTCCGGTGCGTCGCCTGCGGGCACCGGGCCAACGCCGACGTCAACGCCGCCCGTAACATCAGAGACACCGCCGTGGGACGCACGGTGGCTGCGCGGGGAGGCGGGGCGTTGGCCCGGCCTGCGAACCGCGAACCTCAACCTGCTCTCCTGCCTGCGTGGGGGACGGATTGGAATCTCCGCCTTCGGGCGAGGGAGGACGTCAACAGAGTCCCTCGATCTGGTGTCCGAGACGGTCGCGCTTGACCGTCAGGTAGCGCCGGTTGTGCTCGGTGACGACGACCGGCATGGACTCGCGTCCGCGCACGTCCACGCCGAAGCCGTCCAGGCCCTTGAGCTTGTCCGGGTTGTTGGTGAGCACCCGCACCGACCGTACGCCCAGGTCACGCAGCATATGCGCGGCGTTGGAGTACTCGCGCGCGTCGGCGGGGAGCCCGAGCTCCAGGTTCGCGTCGACGGTGTCGGAGCCGTTGTCCTGGAGCGCGTACGCCTTCAGCTTGGCGAGCAGGCCGATGCCGCGCCCCTCGTGCCCGCGCAGGTAGAGGACGACGCCGCGGCCCTCCTGCGAGATGCGCTCCATGGCGGCGTCCAGCTGGGTGCCGCAGTCGCAGCGCTCGGAGTGCAGGACGTCGCCGGTGAGGCACTCCGAGTGCGCCCGGACGAGGACGTCGTCGCCGTCGCCGAGGTCGCCGAGCACGAGCGCGATGTGCTCGCCGCCGTCGATGGAGCTGGAGAACCCGACGGCGCGCCACATCCCGTACCGGTTGGGCAGCCGGGTCTCGACGACGCGGGCGACCATCTTCTCGGTGCGGCGGCGGTGTTCGGCGAGCTGTTCGATGGAGACCAGCTTGAGCCCGTGCTCCTTGGCGAAGACCTGGAGTTCGGGCAGGCGCGCCATGGTGCCGTCCTCGTTCACCACTTCGGCGAGGACGCCGGCCGGGGCGAGGCCGGCGAGCCGGGCGAGGTCGACGGCGGCCTCGGTGTGGCCGCGGCGGCGCAGCACGCCGCCCTCCCGGTAGCGGAGCGGGAAGATGTGCCCGGGGCGGACGAGGTCGCGGGGCTCGGACGCCGAGTCGCACAGCGTCCGGATCGTCCGCGCGCGGTCGGCGGCGGAGATGCCGGTGGTGACGCCGAGGCGGGCGTCCACGCTGACGGTGTAGGCGGTGCGCATCCGCTCGGTGTTCTGCGCGGTCATCAGCGGGATCTGCAGCCGGTCGAGGTCCTCGCCCTCCATCGGAACGCAGATGACGCCGCTGGTGTAGCGGATCGTGAACGTCAGCAGCTCGGGCGTCGCCTTGGACGCCGCGAAGATGATGTCGCCCTCGTTCTCGCGGTCCTCGTCGTCGACGACCACGACGGGACGTCCCGCCGCGATGTCGGCGATGGCGTCCTCGATCGGGTCGAAGATCCCGCTGCCGTCGTTGATGTCGTTGCCGCTCATGCGGTCACCGCCTTACCTGCCGTGGGGGTTTGCATGCTCCGGGACTCCCGGAGCCAGTTCCTGAACCCGGCCATCACCATCACGAAGAAGATCCCGTAGACCGCGCCGGAGACGTACAGCCCGGACTTGAGCGCCAGCGGCACCCCGACCAGGTCGACGAGCACCCACACGATCCAGAAGTCGACCAGCGCGCGGCTCTGCGCGAACGTCGCGACGGCACTGCCGACGAAGATGTAGGCGTTCGCCCACGGCGACCAGGCGATCTGCAGCCAGTCGAGGTGGGTGAACAGCTGGGCGACCACGGCCGTCCCGACGAGCAGCGCGCTGATCAGGACGACGCGTTCCTTGAGGGTCGCCTGCCGGACGACGAGGCCGCCGGTGCCCTGGCGTCCGCGCGTCCACATGACCCAGCCGTAGAGGGCGAGGCCGCAGAAGAGGACCTGCTTGAGGGCGTTGCCGGGGACGTCCGCGTGCAGGGACGCGGCGAGCAGCAGCAGTGCGCCGACGAGCTGCACCGGCCACGTCCAGAGGGTCTTGCGCATGGCGA
Source organism: Spirillospora sp. NPDC047418 (assembly GCF_040643275.1). Classification (NCBI taxonomy): domain Bacteria; kingdom Bacillati; phylum Actinomycetota; class Actinomycetes; order Streptosporangiales; family Thermomonosporaceae; genus Spirillospora; species Spirillospora sp. NPDC047418. The sequence continues at coordinate 4,319 of NZ_JBEYTW010000048.1, read as the reverse complement.
GCCAGACGACGGCGAGCGAGAGCACGTTGCCGACCAGGTCGGTCCACAGGATGTGCTCGCCGAAGACCTCGAAACCCGCGCCGAGCCAGTTCACGACCGGTCGCCCATCATGCGCTCGACGTACTTGGCGACGACGTCCACTTCGAGGTTCACCGGGTCGCCGGGCTTCTTGTGGCCGAGCGTGGTGAGGGCGAGCGTCGTCGGGATGAGGGCGACGCTGAACCGGTCGGCGCCGGCCTCCACCACCGTGAGGCTGATGCCGTCGATGGTGATCGAGCCCTTGTTCACCAGGTAGCGGCTCAGGTCGGGGGGCAGGGACACCGTGACGACGTCCCACCGCTCCCCCGGCTCGCGGGAGATGATCGCGCCGACGCCGTCGACATGGCCCTGCACGAGGTGCCCGCCGAGCCGGTCGGACAGCCGGACCGGACGTTCCAGGTTGACCTTGGAGCCGGGTTCCAGCGCGCCGAGGCTGGATTTGTCGAGGGTCTCCTTGATGGCGTCGGCGGTGAAGACCCCGTCCTTGACGTCCACCACGGTGAGACAGACGCCGTTGACGGCGATCGACGCGCCGTGCACGGCGTCCTCGGTGACGAGCGGGCCGCGGATCGCGAGGGCGACCGAGTCCCCCTGGGGGTCGATCGCGACGATCTCGCCGAGCTCCTCGACGATGCCGGTGAACATCTCCCGGGCCTCCTAGTTCAGGGCTCCGGGGGACGTTCATACATCGTCGTACGCCCCCTGGTCAGGGGCGTACCGCGCGCTGCCTCCCATCCGGACTTTCACCGTCGGTCCCGGAATCCCACCGGGTCAACCGGCCGATGGCTTCGGCCGGGTCGCGGACTGTCACCGCCGGTTCGGAATTTCACCGACCCCGGAGCACGCGTTCATGCTTTGCCAACCAGTGTGCCATGCATTCCATTCCGAGCCCCATGTGACCATCGCCACTGCCGGTCGCGGGTTGAACGTTCAACGATCTTGGAACGAGGGTAGATCTTGCGACACAAGTGACGCATGACGACTTTTCCCCCAGGAGGCAGTCATGGACGTCGTCGCCCTCATCGCCCGCATCGCCTTCACGGCGATCTTCATCGGCGCCGGCATCGGCCACCTCACCGCGACCGACGCCATGGCCGGTTACGCGGCCGCGAAGAAGCTGCCCATGGCCAAGCTCGCCGTGCAGGTCTCGGGCGCCTACATCCTGCTCGCGTCGGCCCTGCTCATCCTCGGCATCTGGCCCGACCTCGCCGCCATCGCCCTCGTCCCGTTCCTGCTCGTCACCGCCGTGGTGTTCCACGACTTCTGGACGCAGGAGTCCCCGGAGGCGCGGCAGATGGAGCAGCAGCAGTTCCTCAAGGACATCTCGCTGGCCGGCGGCGCCCTGGCCCTCTTCGCCCTGTACGCCTCAGACAACCATCCCGGCCTGAACCTGGTCGGCCCCCTCTTCACCTGACCCCGGGGCACCGGCAGCCGCGCCGCCGACCACCCCCGGCGGCGCGGCTACCGGACCGCAGTGCGCCACAGTCACGGCGCCCTTCGGGGAACCTATGAACTCCGGACCGTCCACGCACCCCTGCGGATGAGCCGGGGGCGGGAAGGCCGCTCCACGGTCGACCGCTCGCCGAGGATCATCGGTTCACCGCGCAGGTAGCGCCGGTACTGGACGATCAGGTCGGCGTCCGGAAGCAGGGGCCATCGGCTCGTCCGGCCGCTCGCCTTGTCGATGAGCAGCACAGTCTCCCCATCGGGCTCCGGAACCTGCGGCGGCTCAGACAACCCCGCCCGCACATCCCTGGCGACGTATAAGGCGCCGAGGTCGGTGAGCGAGACGAGCCGACGCGCACCGCCCGCGGACGCACCGTTGAAGTGGGCGTCCGCGCGCACCCACGCGGCGCCAGGGTCAAGCGGGATGCCCGAGCGGGCGCCGTGCGACACGGGCGCATCAGCGACGCGATGCGCGGTGCGGCAGGGCGCCGCCGTCTCGCACGCCGGGCACGCCACCGCTCTCGCGGGACGATGCGCGTCCAGGACGTCGGCGAGCGCGACCACCGCACCGGCCAGAAACCGGCTCGCGTCGGCGGCCGAGTCGTCCCGCGCGAGGACGGCGAGGGCCGCGTCCCGCACTTCTCGGACGAGCGACTCCACCCGCTCACCGTGGGAACGAACCGTCATCGGACGTCGTCTCCGGGGACGACGCCGCGCTCGTGGTGGCAGACGACCTCGTCCGCGACATCGTGCAGATCCGCGAACGGTCGGCACGCGTAGGCGTCCCGTGTACCCGGCCGGACCCGCCACCGGAACACGCCTGGCGGCTCGGACCACACGGTCAGGCCCCGCATCGTGACCACGGAACGGTCGGACCCGTGGTGGCAGCGCGTGCCGTCCAGCCCCCTGGCGAGCAGCAGTCGGCGCAGCACCACGGCCGCCTCCCAGGGAAGTGGACGAGGGTGGTGGGGCCGTGCGCACATCCGGGCGGCCGGGACGCAGAACCAGGTCGCCTTGCCCGGCACCGAGAGCGGCCCCAGCCGGGATCGCGTCCGCTGCCAGCCCCACTCCGACGAGAGGGCGTCGACGACCGCGATCCCCCGGCCGCTCTCCGCCCAGGCGCCGCCCGTCTTCATGGGACGCGTCCACCCAGGCTTCGGGTCGAACACCTTGAACACGAACTGGCTCTCCGGCGTGCCGCGGTGGTAGGCCCACAGCTCCAGCACGCGCTGCCCCGCCGCCGCCGCGCGGGCCGACGTGGCGCCGATGCCGTGCCGAAGACCGTTCGTCACCAACTCCGATGCCGCGAGCGTGACGTCCTCGACGAGTTCGCCCGGCGCCTTGGCCGCCGTCAGCGCCGCCCGAAGATGCGCGCGGGCGACACCGGCGGACGTCTCGTCGGCGGGCAGCGGCCAGGCCGAACATCCGCCGAGCACCAGATCAGGGAGATGGCCGTGAGCCATGGGGGTCTCCTCTTCACGAGGGTCTATGTCGAAGCAGCGAGATCGTTTCCGCAATCGGCTGCGAACGCTGCGTTACGGGCTAGATACTGCTCGCAAGAAGTCGAACCATCAAGGGATTCAAGTTAGATTCTCGAAAATCCAGTATTCGATCTTGCGGAGATCCGGACAAATGCCTTCGATACAGGCGAGCGGCTACAGCCCGACGATCAAGAAGCGTGCTCTGAGCCGCAAACTCGTCGAGTTGCGCGAGCAGTGCGGGATGACCACAAGCGAGGTCTGCAAGCGCCTCCGCTGGAGCCCGTCCAAGCTCAACTACATCGAGAAGGCGAAGTGGGTCGACCCCAACAGCGACTCGGTCGCCGACCTCTGCGAGTTGTACGGCGTGGGCCCCACGGACACGGACGCCCTGATCAAGCTCACCCGCGAGGCCCGCCAACGCGGCTGGTGGCGCAAGTACAACGACGTGTTCACCAACGAGTTCCCCGGATTCGAAGCCGGCGCATCAGAAATCTGGACGTACCAGACGATGTTCATCCCAGGTCTGCTCCAGACCCCCGAATACATCAAGCTCGTGGGGCCCAGCGTTGGCATAGATGACGACGCCGAGATCCAACGACATGTAGACGCGCGCTTGGAACGTCAGCGCATCCTCGCCCAAAAGGTCAAGCCTTGCAGATTCCACGCCGTGATCGACGAGAGCGCAGTACTCCGTATCAGTAACGATGCCGTTCGAGCAGCCCAAATCTCCCACGTGCTCGCGATGACCGAACGCGAGAACGTAAGCGTCCAGCTCCTGCCGATGTCCGCGGGGCTCTACCCCGGCGCGGGTGAGATCTTCACCTACCTGAGGTTCCCCGACGCAGGTGAGCGCGACATCGTGTTTTTGGAGACCTGTTTCGACGATCGCCTGCTGGAAGAGGACGACGAACTTGAGCGCTATATGGTCAGGTTTGACCGGTTGCGTGCCGCGGCGCTCGACACTGCGGCAACGCGCGCATACCTGACCCGACAGCTTGAGTGAGGCGCACATGCACGTATCGCAAGCATCCTGGCGCAAGAGCAGCAGGTCTCATGTTGGAGGCAATGACTGCGTCGAGGTAGGCGGGGCATCCGATGGCGTGCTCATCAGGGACAGCAAGGATGCAGTCGGCCCCCTGCACAAGCTCACACCTGCTGCGTTCGGAGAACTGGTCAGCCGCATCAAGAGCGGCAGGCTCGACCTGTAGGACGCCGCACGTCGACCTGACGCGGCCGCCATGGCACACGACCACTCCAGACGCGTCAACCCAGCCAAGGTCGGCAGGCTCACCCCGTGGGACGAGACGCGTTGATCTGCGGCGTGTTGTTGTTATCGGCGGCCGCATAACAACA
>NZ_JBEYTW010000047.1:0-63896 GCF_040643275.1 Spirillospora sp. NPDC047418 | reverse complement strand
GGATGTGCGCCGCCCACCCGGCGGTGCGGCCGCAGGTGAACATGGCGGGCATGTTGTTTTGAGCGCGTCGAAAACAACAACACGCCGCAGATCAACATCGGCGGGGGGCCTTGTGCTAGGTGAGGTGGTTCAGGTGGGTGCGGATCTCGGTTGCGTCGCCTGTGGCGGCTATGTAGCCGTCTGGGCGGATCAGGGCCAGGGGGGCGGTGGCGTAGAACGTGCGGGCCGCGTCGGCCGGCTCTCGGTAGTCGCCCGTGTCGCCGATCGTGACGACGCGGACGCCGGGGTGCTCGAACTCCGTGTCGGAGGCCGACGCGGGGTCGGAGGCCGGCGCGGGGTCGAAGGTCAGGACGGTGAAGTGCGTGCCGCGTAGCAGGTCGTGCAGGCGGTGCCGGGTGCCGGACCTGTCGTGCAGGACGGCGTCCGGGGCGCGCATGCCGCCGAGCGGGCCTTCGGACAGGGAGCTGTCGGGGTAGCCGAGCAGGAGCTGCTGGGTCTCCTCTCCGCGTTTCCACGCGTCCGCCTGCCCCTGGGCGGCCTTCTCGTAGAGCCGCGTGCTGATGCCGAGCACGCCGGCGGCCGTGGGGAGGCGCTCCTCCTCGTAGGTGTCGAGGAGGGCCGCGGGCCCACCGCCGAGGACGCTCGCCAGCTTCCAGCCGAGGTTGTAGGCGTCCTGGACGCCGGTGTTGAGGCCCTGGCCGCCGGCGGGCGAATGGACGTGCGCGGCGTCACCGGCCAGGAAGGCGCGGCCGTCCCGGAAGCGCTCGGCCATCCGGATGTTGACCCGGTAGATCGAACTCCAGGTCAGGTCGGTCAGCCGGATGTCGGTGCGGCCAGAGCCGGCCTCCAGCGTCTTCTGGTAGGTCGCCAGGGTGAGCTCCGGGTTCTCCGACGCCCCGAGGGGGGCGGTGAACTGGAAGTCGTCGGTCCCGGCGAGCGGGCAGAGGCCGACCCGCGGGGTCTGCGTCTCCAGGTCGGCCCACATGTGCCAGTGGTCCCGGTCGAGGTCGGCGGTCCGGACGTCCCCGATGAGCGCGCGCTCCTCCTCCCGGGTCTCGCCCGCGAACGGGATGCCGAGGGTCTTGCGGACGACGCTCCGGCCGCCGTCCGCGCCGACGAGATAGGCGGCGCGTACCGTCGTGCCGTCCGCGAGCGTCGCGGTCACCCCGTCGGCGTCCTGGGTGAACGTGGCGAGTTCGGCCCGCTCCACCCGTCCGCCCAGTTCCGCCAGGCGGTCGCGGAGGATCTCCTCGGTGCGCCACTGCGGCACCATCAGCCCGTTCGGGTACGGGACGGCGTCCGACGGAACCTTCGTCTCGCCCATCCGCCCCTCCCACACGACCTCGCTGCCCGCGTAGGCGCGGATCGGCGGGTACAGCCCGCCCGTGCCGAGGATCGCGCCGATCACCCCGAGGTCGTCGAAGACCTCAAGCGTGCGCGGTTGCAGGCCCTTGCCGCGCGAGCCGGTGCGCGAGCCGGGGTCGATGATCCGGGGCCGGATCCCGCGCCTGGCGAGGTCCACCGCGAGGGTGAGGCCGGTCGGGCCGGCTCCGATGATGAGGACGTCGTCCATGATGTCTCCCTTCTCCGTGGAACAGTTTTCGGCGATGTCCTGGCAGATCGCTGTCATCCCGCTGACAGCGATAATGTGATGGCGCGTTTATCGGCAATTTATTTGACTCTGTTATGCTGAAGAAATCGGCAGGTATGTTCCTCTTTCGACGAAAGGGGAACGGCCGATGGACGAGGGACGGCCCAGCATGACCGCGCTTTCCGCAGCGGCGGCGCGGGCGGCTCACCTGACGGCGGACGGCGCGCCTGCCATCTTCGCGGACACGGTCGCGGAGCGGCTGCTCGGCGGTCTCGCGGACGAGATGATCGGGTACCACCGCACGCACGGCGAGCACATCATCCTGGCCGGGACCAGGGCGGTCACCACCGTCCGGGCCCGGTACGCGGAGGAGCGGCTCGGCGCGCACGGGCAGTACGTGGTGCTCGGCGCGGGGCTCGACACCTGCGGCTATCGCGGGGAGTCGCCAATCCGGGTCTTCGAGGTCGACCACCCGGCGACGCAGGAATGGAAAAGGGGCCTGCTGGCGGCGGCCGGCATCGAGATCCCCGAGCGGGTCGCGCTCGTCCCCGCCGATTTCGAGGCCGAGGAGCCGATCGGAAAGCTCACCGGCACCGGATTCGACACGGGCAGAACCGCGCTGGTGAGCTGGCTCGGCGTCAGCTTCTACCTCACCCGCGACGCCATCGCGAAGACCCTGGACGAGATCGCCCGGCTCGCGCCCGGCACCGAACTCGTCATGGACTACGCGCTCCCCGACGGCCACCGGGACGCCGAGGGCGGCGCCTACGCCGAGATCGCCGCACAGGTCGTCGGCGAGCACGCCGAGCCCTACCGCTCGCACTTCACGCCCGGCGAGATCGACGCGCTGCTGACCGGCCACGGGTTCGAGGTCGCCGCGAACACCACCCTGCGCGACGCCGTCCCGCCGGAGACCTGGCGGCGGGCGGACGCGCTGCGCCCGTTCGACTACTTCCGCCTGGTCAGGGCCGTCGTCGCGGGATGACCGGCGATTTCGCCGATGCCCGGGGGCCGGCCGCGTGCGCAGACTGAGCGCGTCCTGGAGCCGGCCCCCGGCTCCGCCCCGTTCCGGGGAGCCGGCTCCCGGCTCCTCCCCCCGAACAGGAGCGATCCGACGTGCGATCCATCCCCACGGCGGCGAAAACGCTGCTCGCCACGGCCCTGGCCGCCGGCGCACTCGCCGTCCCGCAGGCCCTCTCCCAGGCCGCGCAGGCGGCCGACAACCCCTACGAGCGCGGCCCCGCGCCGACCGAGAGCAGCATCGAGGCGCTGCGCGGCCCGTTCGCGACGTCCCAGACGAGCGTGTCGTCGCTGAGCGTGTCCGGCTTCGGCGGCGGGACGATCTACTACCCGACCAGCACGTCCGCGGGGACGTTCGGCGCGGTCGCGGTGGCGCCCGGCTTCACCGCCGACCAGAGCAGCATGGCCTGGCTCGGCCCGCGGCTCGCCTCCCAGGGCTTCGTGATCTTCACGATCGACACCAACACCCGGCTCGACCAGCCCTCCAGCCGCGCCCGGCAGCTGGAGGCCGCGCTCGACTACCTCACCGGGCGCAGCGGCGTGCGGAGCCGGATCGACGCGACCCGGCTCGGCGTGATGGGCCACTCGATGGGCGGCGGCGGCACGCTGGAGGCCGCCGAGGACCGCCCGCAGCTGCAGGCCGCGATCCCGCTCACCCCGTGGGACCTGCAGAAGAACTTCTCGGACGTGCGCGTCCCCACGATGATCATCGGCGCCGAGGCGGACACGATCGCGCCCGTCGCCTCCCACTCCGAGCCCTTCTACAGCAGCATCCCGGCCTCGTCCGAGAAGGCGTACCTGGAGCTGAACGGCGCCAGCCACTTCGCGCCGAACATCGCGAACACGACGATCGCGAAGTACAGCATCTCCTGGCTCAAGCGGTACATCGACAACGACACCCGCTATGACCAGTTCCTGTGCCCCGGCCCGAGCCGGGACCTGAACATCTCCGAGTACCGGGACACCTGCCCGAACTCGTAGGCCACCGCTACCGGCCGGGCCGCCCGCCGCCTCCGCGCACGGGCGGCCCGGCCATGCCGTCGGAGCCGTCCCCCGTGCCGTGCAGCCGCAGCGCGCTCAGCGCGAGCGACAGCTCGACGAGGTCGCCGGGGCGGGTGAGCGTCCGGCCGGTGAGCTGCTCGATCTTGCGGAGCCGGTTGAGGACGGTGTTGCGGTGGCAGAACAGCCGGTCCGCCGCGCGGGCCGCCGAGCCGTCGCACTCCAGCCAGGTCTCCAGCGTCATCAGCAGGACGTCCCGGAAGCCGGGGTCCACGTCGGACAGGCCGCCGAGCGCGACCTGCCCGAGCCGCGAGGACAGCCGCGGCTGGGACAGCACTAGCGCGTCGGGCAGCCGCCGGTCCAGGCGGGCGATCTGGTTGCCGGGGCCGCGGCACGTCCGCAGCGCCAGCTCCGCGAACCAGCGGGCGCCGCCCAGCTCCGCCAGCGACCCGACGACCGGGCTGACCCCGGCGTGCGAGCGCGCGTACGGCCGGACGGCGGTGACGAGGTCGTCGAGCCCGGCGGTGCCGAGCGCGACCAGCGCCACCTGCGCGTCGGTGCGCAGCCGCCAGATGAACCGCATGCCGCCGGTGTCGGCGGGGCGCCGCTCGACGCCGTCCCCGAACCCGCACTCGGCGCCCAGCATCACCACGGCGTACCGCCCGGTCACGGGCAGGCCGAGGACGGACGTGGCGGTCGCGAGCAGCCCGCCGTCGGCGCCCTGCCCGTCCAGCAGCGCGTCCACGATCGCGTGCACGCGCTCCTCGCTGCGCCGCGCCAGCTCCAGCTCGGTGCGGTGGTAGGCGGCCGCGGCGGCGCCGGACTGCTCGTCGATCGTGTCCCAGGTGCGGGTCGCCTGCCGGATCAGCGCCGGGACGTTCTCCGGGTCGTGCTGCCCGACGACCTCGACGACCGCCTCCCAGAACACCCGCCCGGACAGCCGGTAGGAGCGCAGCAGCTGGTCCAGCGGCTGCCCCTGGTGCGCGCGGCGCTGCCCGAGCCGGCGCGCCCAGTCCAGGTCGGCGCGGCCCCGGCCCGGGTCGAGGATCGTCTTGAAGCCGTGCCCGAGCCCGGTGTGGCACATCTCCCACACGTCGTGCCGGAACGCGTCGTCGCGGTCGCCGCGGTCACCGGAAAGGATCTCGGCGGCGAGCCGGTCGGCGAGGTCGGGCAGCCGGTCCGAGAGCCGCAGCACCGCCTTGCGCATGATCGTCCGGTCGGCGTCGACCTGGCCGGCCAGATCAGGCCGTCCTCCCGTCATCGAGGGCCACCTCCAGCACAACGCGGGGGCCTCATCGTGCCATCACGGGCGCGTACGGGCCATCGCCGGACGGCCAGACTGTGCGGGCTCACAATCGGGGCCCGTCCGGATTGCGCGGCGGCCACGCGAGTGAAAGCCGCTCTGGACCGGTCGCGGGTGGCCGTGCTCACCTATGGTCCCCTTCGCTTTTGAGCCCCCGTCCAATAGAGGAGCCCGCACGGCCTCCCGGCCGAGGCCGGTTCCCCGCCGAGGAGGGACCCCGCCATGACCCACCCCCTGCACGGACGCGAACGCGAGACCCGGGCGGTCGAGGTGCTGCTCGACCGGGCCCGCGGCGGGCGCGGCGGCGCCCTCACGATCGCCGGGGACGCCGGCGCCGGCCGGACGGCGCTGCTGGCGGCCGCCGCCCGCGCGGCCGGGCCCGCCTTCCGGACGATCGGGACGACCGGCGTCCCCGGCGAGACCGGCGTCCCGTACGCGGGGCTGCACCGGCTGCTGCGGCCCCTCGCCACCGAGACCGGGCGGCTGCCGCCCGCGCACCGCGGCGCGCTCGCCGCGATCATGGACGGGGCGCCGACCGCCGCGCCGCTCGTCCTGTACACGGCGGTGTGCGAGCTGCTCAGCCTCGCCGCGGCGAGCGGGCCCGTGCTGTGCTGGGCGGACGACGTCCAGTGGCTCGACCGCGCCTCGCTGGAGGTGCTGGCGTTCGCGGCGCGGCGCGTCCAGGACGAGCCGGTCGCGGTGCTGTTCGCCGCCCGCGACGACTCGGAGGATCCGGCGGACCTCGCGGGCATCCCGCGGCTGCGGCTGGCGCCGCTCGACGAGGAGGCGAGCCTGCGGGTGTTAGCGGACGCGCTCGGCACCGGCGGCGGCGACCTCGCCGAGGAGATCGTCGACCTGGCGTGCGGGCGGCCCCTCGCGATCCGGGAACTCGCCGCCGCGCTGACCCCCGGGCAGTTGTCCGGGGCGGCGCCGCCGCCGCGCGCGCTCCCCGCCGGCAGCACCCTGCGCGCCCGGTACCGGCGCCGCCACCGGCGGCTTCCCGCCGGCGCGCGGCGGCTCGTCCTGATGGCGGTGGCCGAGGAGTGGCTCGGCGCCGCGACGCTCGCGCGGGCCGCCCGGCTGGACGGCATCGGCGCCGCCGACCTCGACGCGGCCCGCGACTCGGGGCTGCTGCGGTTCGAGGGCGAGGGCGTCGCGGTCCGCGACCGGCTCGTCCGGTCCTCGCTGTGGGCGGATGCGTCACGGGAGGAGCGGCAGGACGCGCACGCGCTGCTCGCCGGGGTCCTCGACCGGGAATGGCAGCGGCCCCGGCGGCTGTGGCACCGCGCCGCCGTCACCGGCGAACCCGACGACGCGCTCGCCGCCGAACTCGCGGACGCGGCGGCGAGGGCCCGGCGCGCGGGCCGCTACGCCGACTCGTGGCGGCTGTGGCAGCGGGCCGCGACGCTCACCGTCGCGGACGGCGCCCGCACCGACCGCTTCCTCGCCGCCGCCGGGGACGCGTGGGCGAGCGGGCGGTCCCGGCGGGCGCGCGGCATGCTCCGGCAGGTCCGGCCGCCCGCTTGGGACGGGACGCGGGCCGCCCGCGCCGCCCTGCTGCGCGGCGAGATCGAGGTCGCGGCGGGCTCCCCCGCCACGGCGGTGCCGGTGCTGCGGGACGCGGCCGAGCGGCTCGCCGGAGCCGACGCGGAGGCGGCGCTGACCGCGCTGATGTGGGCGGCCGAGGCCGCCGACGCGTGCGGCGACGCGCGCACCTACCTGGAGATCGCCGACCGCGCGGCGTCCCTCCCGCCGCCCGCCGGCCCGCGAGACGAACCCGGCGGCCCATGGGACGAGCCCGGCGGCCCGCAGGACGAGCCGGCCGGCCGGGCGGCACCGGGCTCGGCCGCCTGGGGGTCTCGGGGCGAGTTGATGCTCGCCTACCTCGGCGGCATGGCGGCCACCGTCCGCGGCCGGTACCGGGAGGCCGCGGACCGGCTCGGCACCGCGGCCCGGCTCGGCGCCGACATCGCCGACCCGGCCGCGCGGGCGTGGGCGGCGCTCGCCGCGTTCGGGCTCGGCGACGGCCCGGCCACCCGCGTCCTCGCGGCCGAGGCGGTCGCGTCCGCGCGGCGGGCCGGCAACGCGCCCGCCGAGTCGTACGCGCTGGTGGTCGCCGGGCGGTGCGAGGCGCTCCTCGGGCATCCGCCCGCGCCGATCGCCGCCTGCCACGACGGGCTGCGCCTCGCCCGCGCGACCCGGCTGCACGGCCACGCCGCCGAGCACCTCGCCACGCTCGCGCTCACCGCCGCGTTCAACGGCGACGCCGATACCGCGAACGCGCACCTGGCGCCGCTCACCGGCGCCGCCGACCGGCGCGGCCTGTCGCGCGCCGCCGCGCTCGCGACCTGGGCGCCCGCCTGCCTGGACCTCGCCGCGGACCGTCCCGCCGACGCCGCCGCGCGGCTGCGGCTGCCGGGCGGCGCCGGGCTCGCCCACCCGCCGGCGCGGCTGTTCGCCGTCCCGCACCTGGTCGAGGCGCTGGTGCGCAGCGACGACCACGAGCGGGCCGCCCGCGCCTACGCGCACTTCCGCCGCTGGACGGACGGGATCGGCGCGGCCCCCGGGGCGCCCGGCGCGCCGGGGCGGGAGGCGCTCAGCCGGCGCTGCCGCGCCCTGCTCGCCCGGTGCGACGCCGACGCGGCGGAGCACTTCACCGAGGCGCTGCGGCTGCACGAGGCCGCCGGCGCCGTGTTCGACCTCGCCCGCACCGAGCTGCTGTTCGGGCACCGGCTGCGGCGCGGGCGCCGGCCCCGCGCCGCCCGCGCGCACCTGCGCGCCGCGCTGCGGATCTTCGAGCGCTACGGCGCCGTCCCGTGGACCGCGCGGGCCCGCGCGGAACTGCGCGCCGCCGGGGAGGCCGTCGCGCCGCCCGTCCCCGAGCGGGGGTCGGGGACGGGCGGCGCGCGGAGCCCCGGGGCCGCGGCGGTGGCACGCGCGGCGAACGGCGCGGGCGCCGGATCAGGCGGGTTCGGGAAGCTGACCGCGCAGCAGGCCCACATCGCCCGGATGGCCGCCGAGGGCGCCACCAACCGGGAGATCGCGGACCGGCTGCTGCTCAGCCCCCGGACGATCGACCACCATCTCCGCAACGTCTTCACCCGGCTCGGGATCCGGTCGCGCGTCGAACTGGCCCGCCTCATCCGCTGAGCCCCGCGCCTGCTGGGGTCAGACCTCCTCGTACTCCTCCTCGCGCGCCTTCGCGTTCTTGGCGGACGCTGTCTTGGAGCCCTTGGAGGAGGTGCCGGACGACTTGGAGTTCTCCGTCTTGGCGGACTTCTTCTCGTCCTCCATGGCCTCCTCGTGCGTCCGGACGACCTCGCTGTCGCGGATCTCGCCGCGCCAGCCCTCGATCTCGTCCGCGCGGGTCAGCGACTGCGTCATCACGAACCGGCGGAAGTGCTTGAGTTCGAGGCGGGCCCGGCGGCCCTGCGCACGCCAGAGGTTCCCGGTGCGCTCCATGAAGCCCTGCGGGTGGTACTCGAGGACGACCAGGACGCGGGTCAGGTTCGGCGACAGCTCATGGAAGCTGACCGTCCCGTCCACGTGCCCCTTCGGGCCCTTCGAACGCCACACGACGTGCTCGTCGGGGACCTGCTCGACGATCGTGGACTCCCACGTCCGCGCCGACCAGAAGATCTTCGCCTTCCAGTTCAGCTTGGTCTCGTCGGCCTGGTCGACGCTGATGACCTTCTTCATGAAGGACGGGTAGTCCTGGAACTGCGTCCACTGGCCGTAGACGAGGCGGCGCGGCGCACCCACGTCGATGTGCTCGACGATGTTGGTGACCTTCACCTTCTTGCCGCCGCCCTTGCCGCCCTTGCCGCCCTTCTTGTCGTCGTCCTCGCCCTTGTCGCCGCCGGGGAGGACGCCGCCGACGGTGTCCTTGAGCTGCCCGAGCACGCCGTGGCCGTTGCTCTTCGACTCGGCCTTGCCCTCGTCCTTGCCCTCGTCTCGCTTCTTCGACTCGGCCTTGCGGGGGGCCTTCGACGTGCCGGGGGCCTTCGATGTGCCGCCCTGCTCCTCGCCGGGGTTCGCTTCCTGCTCGCCGCGGCGGCCGCTGAGGGCCCTGCCCGCCGCGACGGCCGCGCCGGCGCCCAGCAGGACGCCGCCCGCCGTGCCGGCGGCCCGTGCGCCCGGCAGTCCCTTCGGCAGGTTCTTGGCGACCTTGCCGAGGTCGGGGACGCGGCTGCGCCGCCCGCCGGGGAGATGTTTCGTGATCTGTCCGATGGGCGCCCGGCCCATCAGGTTTCCGCGTGCCATGGTTCTCTACCTCACTTGGTGGTCGTCACGGTCTCGCCGCCGCGGATCTCGCCGCGCCAGCCCTCGACCTCGTCGGGGCGGGTGAGCGCCTGCGTCATCACGTGGCGGCGGAAGTGCTTGAGTTCGAGGCGGGCCCGGCGGCCCTGGGCGCGCCAGAGGTTGCCGGTCCGCTCGAAGAGACCCGCGGGGTGGTATTCCAGGACGAGCAGGACGCGGGTGAGGTCGGGGGCCAGCTCGTGGAAGCTGACGGCCCCGTCCACGTGCCCCTTCGGGCCCTTCGAACGCCACACGATGTGCTCGTCGGGGACCTGCTCGCCGATCGTCGACTCCCACGTCCGGCTGGACCAGAAGATCTTCGCCTTCCAGTTCAGCTTCTCGTCGGACGCCTGGTCGACGCTCACGACCTTCTTCATGAAGGACGGGTAGTCCTGGAACCGCGTCCACTGGTCGTAGACGAGGCGGCGCGGCGCACCCACGTCGATCTGTTCGACGATGTTGGTCGGTCTCCCCCTCCGTCCACGCCCGAAGACGCGGGCGAGGGTCTCTTTCAGCGCCGTCCAGCCGAAGCTCAGCAGCGCGCGGAACGGGGACCTGCCGTCCCGCAGCGCCTTGACCCCGGCCAGCGCGGCCTTGCCGAGCGGGCCCGCCTGCTCGGCCTTCGCGACGAGACTCCGGGCCTCGCGCTCCAGCCGCCGCTCGGCGCGGTTCAGGACGCGGCGGCCGAGGCGCCGGGCCGAGAGGGCCGCGACGACCCCGCCGGCGCCCGCGGCGGTGCCGAGCGCCGTGCCGGCGGCGGTGCCGGTCCGGATTTTCATGTCCTGTCCACCTCGTCGTCCACTCGGATACGGCGCCGCTTTACCCGGTCAAGACGGGGCAAAACAGACCGCAGGCCAGCGGCGAGGCCGTGTAACCGGGCCGCGGAGCCGGCCCGTGGGGGCGGTGGGGGGCGTGGGGCGGGCGTGGCCGCATGAGGACGGAAACGCGGGGCGCCCACCGGACCACCCCAGCCTGGGCACCGGACCAGAACGGCGCCCCCGTACCGCCGGGTAACGGTTGCGATTCTTGATGAATAAGGCCCTTGAACTGGTACGGACCAGTGCTTATCTTCGACCCCACCACGCGCGATTGTGCTCAGTGATCTGTGACACCGAGCACTATTTTGCACGCGCGAAAGCCGGAGAGGCGGGGACAGATGAAACGGCACCTCATGGGAGTCGTCGCCGCGGGCCTGACCGTGGCCCTGGGCGTCAGCGGATGCGGCAAGGGCAGTTCGTCGAGCGGGGGTTCGGACGGCAAGACCATCAAGTTCGTCGCCGCGATCTACGACGACAACACCAAGCCCTACTGGGACACCCTGATCAAGGACTTCGAGGCGAAGAACTCGGGCTACAAGGTCAACCTGGAGATGGTCGACTGGACGCAGATGGACGCCAAGGTCAAGACCTACGTCCAGACCAAGCAGGTCCCCGACGTCCTGAACTACAACGCGTTCTCCGACTTCGCCAGGGACGGGCTCATCTACCAGGCGTCCGAGGTCGTGTCGCCCGCCACCCTCAGCGACTTCACCCCGACGTTCGTCCAGCAGGCCCAGTACAACGGCGCCCAGTACGGCCTGCCGTTCATCTCCAGCGCCCGCCTCCTCTTCTACAACAAGGACCTGTTCGAGAAGGCCGGCATCACCGACCCGCCCGCCACCTGGGACGCGGTGAAGACCGACGCGCAGAAGATCAAGAAGACGGGCGCGATCGGCTACGGGCTGCCGCTCGGTCCCGAGGAGTCGCAGGCCGAGTTCTACTCGTGGGCGATGAACAACGGCGGCGGCTGGGTCGACGCGTCCGGGAAGTGGGCGATCAACCAGAAGGCCAACGTCGACACGCTGGACTTCCTCAAGGACCTCAACAAGTCCGGGCTGACCCAGCCGAACCCGGAGAGCACCGACCGCAAGACGGTGTTCAACCAGTTCGCGCAGGGCAAGGTCGGCATGGCGATCGGCGGCCCGTTCACCAAGGCCGGATTCATCGACCCGGTGAACAAGAGCCTGAACTTCGGCGTCGCGCCGCTGCCGAGCAAGAGCGGGGCCGAGCACAACACGCTCGGCGTCATGGACGTCCTCGCCGCGTTCAAGAAGGACGGCGGCAAGAACAAGGAGGCCATCAAGAAGTTCCTCGACTTCTTCTACCAGAAGGAGAACACCTCCAAGTTCCTCACCACCGAGGGCTTCCTCCCGGTGACGAAGTCGGCCGGTGACGCGCTCAGCGCCGACCCGTACATGAAGCAGTTCGTGGACGCGCTCCCGACGTGCAAGTTCGCCCCCACGTCGAACCCGGCGTGGTCCGCGGTCGCCGGCGCGGTGAAGCAGGACCTCGGCACCGCGGCCGCGAACGAGGACCCGAAGAAGGTCCTGGACAAGATCCAGGAAACCGCCGAGAAGGCCGGCTGAGTGCCGGACCTCACGGTCAAGGAGCGGGGGGCCGGCACCTCCCCGGCCTCCCGCCCCTCCCTCCCGCTCCGGATCGGGCGGGCGCTGACCCCGCTGCTGTGGCTCGGCCCGTCGCTCGTCCTCATCGCGGTCGTCGTGCTGTGGCCCGTGATCGAGATGATCCGGACGTCGCTGCAGAAGATCAGCTCGACCGGCACCACGCTCGGCTACCGCGGCGGCGGCAACTACACCGACCTGTTCGGCGAGGACGACCTGATCCCCGTCGTGCTCCGGACGCTGCTGTGGGTCGGCGGCATCGTCATCGTCACGATGACGCTGTCGCTGGCCCTCGGCCAGCTGCTGAACGCCCGCTTCCCCGGCCGCCGCGTCGTCCGCTGGGCCGTGATCGTCCCGTGGGCGGCGTCGGTGCTGATGACGGCGCTGATCTGGCGGTGGATGCTGGACAACTACTCCGGCATCGTCAACCGCCTGCTGCTCGACCTGCACGTGATCGACGAGCCGGTGAACTGGCTCGCCCACCCCACCCAGGCCATGTTCTGGATGATGTGGGTCGCGGTGTTCGTGTCGCTGCCGTTCACGTCGTTCGTCATCCTCGCCGGTCTCCAGACGATCCCCGCCGACGTGTACGAGGCCGCCCGCGTGGACGGCGCCGGGCCGTTCCGCACCTACTTCGGCATCACGCTGCCGCTGCTGCGCCCGGCCGTGCTGATCGCCTCGATCATCAACGTCATCAACGTGTTCAACTCGTTCCCGATCATCTGGGCGATGACGGGCGGCGGCCCCGGCAACAAGACCGACACGACCACCACGTACATGTACAAACTCGCCTTCTACGACCAGAACGTCGGTGAGTCCGGCGCGATGGCGGTCGTCAACTTCGTCCTGATCCTGGTGATGGTCCTGCTGTATCTGCGGGCCGCCCGCTGGCGCGAGGAGATCCGATGACACGCCGTATCGTCCTGGCGGGCGTGGGCTGGCTGGTCGCGCTGGCGTTCCTGGTCCCCTACCTGCAGATGTTCTTCACCGCGCTGAAACCCGAGCGCGAACTGACCGCGTCACCCGGCACCTACCTGCCGTCCCACTGGACGTGGTCGAACTTCATCGACGTCTGGTCGGCCGCACCCGTCTGGACGTACCTGCGGGTCTCCCTCACGGTCGCGGCCGTCGCCACTCTGGTCACCCTGGCCTGCGCACTGCCGGCCGCGTACTACACGGCCCGTAACCGTTTCCGTGGCCGAGGCGCGTTCCTCCTCCTCGTCCTGGTCACGCAGATGTTCGCGCCGACCGCCCTGGTCATCGGCATCTACCGGGAAATGGTCGCGCTGAACCTGACCGACACCCTGATGTCGCTCATCCTGGTGAACGCGGCGTTCAACCTGCCGTTCTGCATCTGGATCCTGCACGGCTACTTCTCCAGCATCCCGAAGGAACTGGAAGAGGCCGCCTTCCTGGACGGCGCGGGCCGCGTCGGCGCCCTCACCCGCGTCACCCTGCCCATTTCCATGCCCGGCGTCGTCACCGCGGTCGTCTACACGTTCATCGCGGCGTGGAACGAGTACATCGTCGCCCTGACCGTCACCGCGTCCCCGGACCGCCGCCCCCTGACGGTCGGCATCCCGTCGTTCGTTACGCAGTACCAGGCGCACTGGCAGTACCTTTTCGCGGCGTCCCTGATCGCGATCATCCCGGTCGTCATCCTGTTCATCTTCGTCGAGCGCTACCTGATCGGCGGCCTGACGGCGGGGTCGGTCAAATGACCCTGATCGGCCTGGACGTGGGCGGCACCTCAATGAAGGCCGCGCTCACCCGAGACGCCGAGGTGCTGCTCACCGAGTCATGGCCCACCGACCGGAAGGACCCGGTGGGCGGCATTCTCGACTTCGCCGCCCACCTCGCGTCCCGCGCCGGGGCATTAGGCTCCCCCGCCGAGGCGGCCGGCATTGCCGTACCGGGCATCGTGGACGAGCCGACGGGCACGGCCGTCCATTCCGCGAACCTGGGCTGGCGCGACGTCCCCATGCTCCACCTGGCCCGCGAACGCCTGGGAATTCCGGTCGCCATCGGCCACGACGTCCGCACGGGCGGCTTGGCAGAGGCAGTATCGGGCGCCGGCCGCAATACAGAAGACTTCGTCTTCATGGCCATAGGCACCGGAATAGCCGCCGCGCTGATCCTGAACGGCGTACCTTACCCGGGGGCGTTCGGCTGGAGCGGCGAGTTTGGCCACGTGGTCGTTCGTCCGAACGGCGAGGATTGCGCCTGCGGCAACAAGGGCTGCCTGGAGACCTACGCCTCGGCCGCCGCGATCTCCCGCCGCCACGGCGCCTCCGTCCCCGCCGAGGAAGTGATAGCCCGCGCGGAGCAGAACGACGAAAAGGCCGCGAAGGTCTGGTCCGAAGCATTGGACTGCCTAGCCGACGGCCTGGCCGCCGCGACGCTCCTCCTCGACCCGTCCCTCCTCGTCATCGGCGGCGGCCTGGCAAAGGCCGGGGAATCGCTTCTCATCCCCTTGACCACCCGCCTGGCCGACCGCCTGACGTTCCGCGACGCACCCCGCCTGAAACTCTCCGAACTGGACGACCAGGCAGCCGTGAAAGGCGCGACAATTCTCGCCGCCCGCCTCCTGGCGCCTCATCCGCCGAAGAAGTAGCGCACCCGCTGACCCGCGTCCGGAACGACCGCGACCAGCACGTCCATCAACTCGTCGGCGGACGGGGCCGAGATCTCCACGCGTCCACCGGCCCGCCAGCAGCCGCCGTCCCGCGTGATCGACCACTCCGGAAAGATCTGCCGCAGGAACAGCAGCAGGACTCCGTCGCTCACGCGGGCACCGGCTCGATTTCGGCCCACACGACCTTGCCGCCCTCGCTCAGCGGCCGAGTCCCCCACTGCCGGACGAGCGACTCCATGAGCAGCAGCCCACGCCCGCTCTCCGCGGCATAGTCGACGGGCCGCATGACCGGCGCCACGTCCGAGCGGTCCCACGCCTCGACGACCGCGAACCCGTCGTCCCGCCGATAGGCGCGCACGACCACCAGATCCCCTTCTTGGGACCCGTGCGTGATCGCGTTGGTGGCCAGCTCGCTGACCACCGTCCGCGCGACATAGTCCGCAAGCCCCCAACTCCCGAAGACCATCCCGACGAACTCCCGAGCCTCCCTGACGGCCCCCACATCCGCCTTGATCACAACCGTCGCCGGCTCACCCACCATGATCACCTCACAGACTGTCGACTCCTGGTGACACAGTGCGTTCTCTGACCTACGGTTGTCTTCAGTCCATGCAACTCCTGAAAAACTATTGATCTTGAAGGCTGGGGCAACATGACAAATCAACCTCCCGACCCGCGGTCGAGCATGTGGGCTTGGATAGCCCATCAGCTGCGGTTTCAGCGCATTGAGCGGGGCCTCAGCGGGGACGCCGTGGCCAAGATTCTCAGCTGTTCC
This sequence comes from Spirillospora sp. NPDC047418, assembly GCF_040643275.1. NCBI lineage: Bacteria > Bacillati > Actinomycetota > Actinomycetes > Streptosporangiales > Thermomonosporaceae > Spirillospora > Spirillospora sp. NPDC047418. The sequence continues at coordinate 48,834 of NZ_JBEYTW010000047.1, read as the reverse complement.
CGCTCCACGATTTCCAGACTCGAGAGCGGCGAGGCCCGATTGACGGACAAGCAGGCCGCAAAGCTCGACAAAGCATGGCGGACTGGTGGATTCTTCACCTACGCATTGTGGTATGCCCGGCTCGCTCCGGACCCGCAGTGGCTGGCGAGCTACACTGCGTTCGAATGCCGCGCGTCCCTCATCCATATGTTCAGCGGCCAAGTCATCCCCGTGCTTCTTCAGACTCCCGACTACGCCCGCGCTCTACTGCTGGCCGGACGCAACGCGGACGTCGAAGGTGACCTTGCGAAGCGTCTCGCTCGCCAGAAGCTCCTTACCAGGCCAAACCCTCCGGAGCTGTGGATCCTCTTGACGGAGAACGTTTTGACGTGGCCGGTAGGCGGAGTAGAAACCATGCGCCGCCAACTCGACCACCTGCGCGAGTTGGCTGCCCGATCCGACGTCATCCTGCGCATCCTGCCGCGCAGATCCGGCGAGTCCGAGGCGCTGGACGGCTCCTTCAAGGTCATCACTGTGAGGGAAGGCGAGGTCGGCTACATCGAAGCCCCTACCGGCGGCCGCCTCGTCCTGGACACGGACGGCGCACGTGACCTGCGGATGCGTTTCGACCGTATCGGGGCAAAGGCCGCACCCGTAGACTCCACTGTGGAGATGATCGAGCAAGCGATGGAGGCTTTGCAGTGAGGACCCCCCTGTGGCGCAAGTCCAGTCATTCCGCTGAGGGCACGTCCGGCCAGTGCGTGGAAGTTGCGGCCCTCTCGGGTTCGGTAAGGCTCCGCGACAGCAAGAACCCAGATGTCGGGCACCTCATTCTCACACCCCACGCCTTCCGAACACTCTTGACCAACCTCAAGCGCTAACCCGCACACTCGCTATAGAGGACTTCCACAATTTCCCACGGAAGGCGGTCGTTCGGTGGACATGATCACGTGGCGGAAGGCTCGGAGGAGCAGCGACCAAGGTGACGCGTGCGTAGAAGTGGCGCGATTCCCCGAAGCCGTGGCCGTCCGCGACTCCAAAGACCCCGACGGCCCCAAACTCCTCCTCACCCCCCACACCTTCCAAACCATCCTCAACAACCTCAAGCAGTAGCCCCGCTACGCCCGGCCATCCCCAGGGCCGGGCAATCGTCGACATCTACTTCTCCCGCACTGCACAGGCGCCCTGAAGCAGACGAGTTCTAAAGACGGTGGACAAGGTGGAGATGGCCAAGGACGACTGGCGGAAAGCGTGGCAAAGCGGCGACCAGGGCGATGCCTGCGTGGAACTCGCTCGCATCGCGGACGGAATCGCCGTCCGCGACAGCAAGAACCCGGCAGCGGGGCACCTCACCCTCACGCCCCGCGCCTTCGGCACGCTCCTCGCCAACCTCAGGCGCTAGCTGCACGCGCCCGCTCACCAGGAACAACTCTCGCTAGTCGCCACGAAAGGCGGTTGCCCGGTGGATGTGCTCAAGTGGCGCAAGTCCCAGCGGAGCGAAGCGCAAGGCGACGCCTGCGTAGAAGTTGCCGCCCTCGCCGAGGGCATCGCCGTCCGCGACAGCAAGGCACCGGCAGCGGGGCACCTCACCCTCGGCCCCGGTGCCTTTCGTGAACTCCTAACCAACCTCAAGCGCTGACCGACGGAGGTCATTCGGTGGACGTGATCAAGTGGCGGAAGGCAAGGCAGAGCGATGGCCAAGGCGGCGCGTGCGTAGAAGTGGCGCGCTTCCCCGAAGCCGTGGCCGTCCGCGACTCCAAAGACCCCGACGGCCCCAGACTCCTCCTCACCCCCGCGCCTTCAACGCCATCCTCAGGGACCTCAAGCACTAGCCCCACCATGCCCGGCCCGACCCCTACGAAGTCACGGCGGGGCGGGCAAAGTCCGGCACAGCGACTTCGTGGCGGACGGCGAACTCGGGACCCCGGTCAGGGCGGGTGCGGGGGTGCCCGCTGCTCGGCGGCCAGCACCAGCGACAGCGGCCTCTGCCCGTGCTCGACGGCCGGGCGCAGCTTGGCGGTCAGCCCGCCATGCGACCGGCCAAGCCCGTGATCTGCGGGTTCGTTCAGCCCGGTCGCGGTGCGGATACCGTCCCTGGCGATGTGCGATAATGGCACAATGGCCGATGAGCAGGGTTGGAGTGAAGTCGGGGCGCGCGTCGCGGAGGCCCGCAAGGCGCAGGGGCTCAGCCAGGACGATCTCGCCTCCGAGGTCGGACTCGACCGGACGGCCGTCACCAAGATCGAAACCGGTCGCCGGCAGATCAGCTCCCTGGAACTCGTCCGCTTGGCCGATGCCCTCGACCGCCCCCTCCAGTGGTTCGTCTCGCCTCCACCAGCCGCGGTCATCAGCCGCCGCGCGGCGCTTGAAGGACGACGAGGGGACCCGAAGGGCGATCAGGCCCTTGACGACATCGCCCGCGACATCACCGTCCTCATCGAGGTCGGCACCCTCAGGGCGAGCCCGGCCAAGGGGTCACTGAAAGCCATCAGCCCCGGGGACCCCGGTTGGCAAGCGGAAGAAGCCGCAGCACAGGCCAGAGCCCTGCTCGGTGCCGATACACGCTCTCCGCTTCATGACCTCGCTGATCTCGTGGAGAAAATCGGTCTCTACTCCTTTTCGATGGCCTTGGGAGACGACGGTGGCGATGGCGCCTACGCGGAGGTCGACGGCGTCGGTGTAGCTCTCATCAACGGCGATCTCGCTCCTGGGCGGCGCCGATCCACGCTCGCCCACGAACTCGGGCACCATCTCTTCGGGGATGCGTACTCCACCGACTGGGGGGCCGGCACCAGCGCAACGGAAAAGGCGATCGACGCCTTCGCCGCCAACCTGCTCATCCCCCGCGCAGGATGCACCGAACGCTGGCGGACGCTCCGCACAGAAAATGAACCGCGCCCCGCGGCGATCATCTTCAGCGCCGAGTACCGCACGAGCTGGACCGCGACCTTGCGCCAGCTCAAGACCTTCGAGCTGATCTCGCGCGAGGAGTACCGGGCGCTCGACTCCAGATCCCCTACGCGTGCCGACTACCTCGAATGCGGCATGCGTGTCACTGAGGAACTCACGTCCCCCTACCTTCCGACCGGTGTCGCTGCCGCTGCGATCGGCGCTTATCGAACCCATCGCCTGTCCGCCGAGCGTGCCACGGAAATGCTGCGCGGCCAGATCAGTATCGATGACCTGCCCGTCCGGGACGAGATCCCGTTGGAAGCGCTTCGGGGCGAGCTTCGTTGACCCGTCAGCGCCTCGTCATCGACAGCTCACCACTCAATTACTTCGCACGCTCCAACCAGCTTCCGGTCCTGGCGCAGCTCCTGACCGGTCACAAGTGCTTCATCACATCCGCCGTTGCGGAGGAACTCCTCCGGGGAGGCCCCAGGCATGCGCAGCTGTACCAGGCGGCGGCCCAGCCCTGGTTGACCACTGACGACGAGACCGCCCTCACCTACCTCGGCCTTTTCTCCGAATATCACGGACGACTCGGCGGCGGGATGCGCAACATCGGCGAGGCGACGACGCTGGCATATGCCGAATTTCACAGCATCGCCGCAATGGTCGATGATCGAGCCGGACGCCGCAAGGGCGAAGAACGAGGCGTCAAAGTGATCGGCACACTGGAACTGCTCTGTGTCGGCGTCCGAGACAAAATTATCGATGCTGACGATGCAATCGCCGTGGTGGATCTGCTATCCGATCACGAAGCATATTTGCCATGTGACGGTTCCGGGTTCTTCGCATGGGCGCGATGCGAGGGACTGTTGGACTGAGTACCACAGGACCTTTTGACCTGGATTTGTCCCAACTGCGTCCTGCCTGGTTTGCACGCCGTCCGGGCGCCGCCGGTCCATCTCTTGCGGTGCGGCGGTGGCGTGCGATGCGGTGGCGTGGGCGAGCAGTGCCAGGGTCGTCGCGGACGGGGAGCCGGGCTCGGCCGTGGCCACCACCAGGGCCGGACCGCCCCCCTGCGCACTCTGCAGCGTCTGCTGGGTGACCGTCAGCGTCCCGACCAGGGGATGGCGCATCTCGTAGGCGGCGACATCGCAGGCCACGATCCGGTGATCGGCCCACATCGCGGCGAACTCCGGGCTGCGCATGGTCAGCTCCCCGACCAGCCCGGCCAGCAGCGGATCGTCCGGGTACCGTCCGGCCGCCAGGCGCAGATTGCCCACCACGGCCCTGGCTTTGGCGGGCCAGTCGGCGTACAGGTCGCGGGTGTGCTCGTCGAGGAACACCAGCCTGGCCATGTTCGGCCGCCGGCCCGGATCGGCGGGACTCTCCGGATCGAGATGGCCCGCGAACAGCGCGTGCCCCTGCCGGTTCCACGCCAGGACGTCGCTGCGGCGCCCGATGACGATCGCGGGCGTCCCGTCGATGGCCGCCAGCAGAGCGCCGGTCGCCGGAGTGATCCGTTCGGGCCGCGGCCGTTCCGCGGGCCTGCCGCGTCTCGGCGCACGGGCCAGGGCGTGCAGATGGGCGCGCTCGGAGTCGTCCAGCCGCAGGGCGCCCGCTATCGCGTCGAGGACCTCGCGCGAGGCGTTGCGCGACCGGCCCTGCTCCAGGCGCGTGTAGTAGGGCACGCTGATGCCCGCGAGCATCGCGAGCTCCTCCCGCCGCAGCCCCGGCACGCGGCACCGCTCGCCGTAGGTCCGCAACCCCACGTCCTCGGGTCGCAACTGCCCCCGGCGCGTCTGGAGGAAGTCGGCGAGCTGCCCGTCCTTGTTCATGGAACCGAGTATGCGCACCCCCGGCGACCTGTGCCTCACCCCGCTGGGGTCAGGATCCGCCGACTACGGTGCCTGCACCTGTATGCAGCAGGGTTCGATGCCCCGGGTCCACCTGGTCCCCTCGGGCGTCGGTGTGCCGTGTTCGTCAGTGGACGGGGTCTGTCGCGCTGCGTTCTGAGGACGCCTGGAGTGGGGCGGCAGCCAGCAGCAGGACGGCGAGGACGAGGGGCGCAGCCGTCTGGTAGCCGATCCACACTTCGCCCCCGGCGCCGCCGCTCCCCCACTCGGACGGGAGGGCCGCGAGCGTCGCCAGTGCCCAGCCGGCGTCGTAGCCGATCATGAGCCGCAGATAGGTGCGCGCTGGGCGGCTGCGCAGGTACTTGATCTCGATTCCACCGCAGATCAGCAAGGCTGCGCCCGAGGCCGCCATGAGCCAGGTCGGGACGCCGAACTGGCGGCCGAGCGGGGCTGCGGCGAGGAGGAAAACACAGGCCAGGAGCACCTTGACGGCGCTGTCGGCGATGATCCCGATTCGCTGGCGTGCGTCCGGCGGCATCGTGGTTTGGGGCATGGGATGTTCCTCCGAGCTCGTCTCGGTAACTAGATTACTGTAATAATGAGATTATGCGTATGACGAGAGCCGAGGCCAAGGAGCGCAACCGCCGGGCCCTGCTGGACGCCGCGTTCGAGGTCGTCGCCCGGGACGGGTACCGGGCCAAGCTCGACGAGATCGCCGAGCGGGCCGGGCTGACCACCGGCGCCGTCTACTCCCTGTTCGGCAGCAAGAACGGCCTGGTGCTCGCCCTCGTCACCGACTACCTGCGGCCGCACTACGAGGAGATCGAGCAGGCGGTCCCGGCCGGGCTGGACCTGCTCGACGCGGTCGAGGTCTTCGCCCGGCACTACCGGCGCAGCTTCGATTCGCCGGACGCGCTGTCCGTCCTGTCGCTCCAGATCACCCTGCTGGACATGGCGCTGCACGACCGTGAACTGGGGACGCAGCTCGCCGCGTCCATCCGGGGCCAGGAGGAGCAGCTGATCGCGGTGTTCACCGGGAGGCCGCACCAGGGAGGTGCGGTGTCGGCCGACCAGGCGGAGCGCCTGGTCACGGCGCTGCGGGCGCTGTTCGTCGGCCTCAACCAGGGTGTCATCCTCGGTCTCGCCCCCGACGCGGACGAGCAGTTCTTCGTCGATGCCGCCCGGTCGCTCGTCTCCGGCGCGTCTCTGGTCGGACAGGGCACGGACGCTTCGTAGCGGACGATCGCCAACGGCCGGCCCGCACCCCGGAAACACGATGCGTGCTGCGGGCGAGAACGCCACAGTTGAGGCATGTGGACCAGCAGCCATGACGGGGTGCGCATCGCCTTCGAGGTCATCGGACGCGGGCGCCCGCTCGTCCTGCTGCACGGCTTCTTCGGTGACCGCACCACCTGGCACCACGGCGGTCACGTCGAGGCACTGGCCGGCGACCACCGACTCGTCTTGATCGACGCACGCGGCCATGGTGAAAGCGACGCGCCCCACGACGCCGACAGCTACCGGATCGGCCGCCAAGTGGACGATGTCATCGCCGTCCTCGATGCCCTCGGCGTCGACCGTGCCGCGATGTGGGGCGCCTCCATGGGTGGCACCATCGGCATACACCTGGCCGCTCGGCACCCCTCACGGCTCACCGCCCTGATCGCGGGCGGCGCCCACGCCGGGGCGGTCGCCGCCGATCCCGTCGAGGTGGCGCAGGAGGCCGAACTGTTCCGCACCCGGGGCACCGCGCCGTTCATCGCCTGGCTGGAACGATCAGGGCCGCTGCCGCCGTGGTTCCGCACCGTCATGCAGGCCGCCGACCAGGATGCCCTTGCCGCGTTGACCAGTGCACTCGCCACGCGCGAAGACATCACGGACATGCTGGCAGCGGCGTCCGTCCCCCTCCTCCTGCTGGCCGGTGACCAAGACTCCCGACTCCCATCGATCCGGCACACCGCTGCCGAGGTTCCCGGTGCCACGCTGGTCGAACTCCCGAACTGCGGCCACCTGGACGCATTCCTCCGCACCGACCTGACGCTTCCCGTCGTCCGTCATTTCCTAGCCGAGATTCGGTGAACACCTCTCGGCCGGAGGCGTCCGGCTTCGTGAGGCCCTACCTTGGGCGGTCACAGCGATCTCCGGACATACAGGGGAAAGGCGGTATGGCGGAACCATCGGTAGCGCACGGCGAATCCCGGACGGCCGGCGGGCGCGGTCCCCTGCGGCGGGCGGCTCTGCTCGTCGTCGGGTTCGCGGTGTCCTACGGGCTCGTCCTCTCGATCCTCAGCGACACTTTCTTCTGGTTCGCGATCCCGGGAATGCTCGGGCTCGTCACCGTTGTCATCCTGGCATTGCAGATGCTGCTTTACCGGTCGTTCGGCGGCGCGGTGAGATACGCCACGGACGGCACTGACCGCCGAGGGCCGGTGAAGTACCACTACACGGTTCTCGTGCGGCGCTGTCTGCTCATCGCCGTGTCGGGTATCGCGATGGTCGTTCTGCCGCTCGTACTGGGCGGCGTCCGCTATCTCGGTCCGTTCATCGCCGTGGGCATGCTGGCGCTTCTCCTGGGGACGAAGTTCTGGCTGCCCCAACTCGGCTGGGCCTGGAAGTGCGCCCGCGTGGTGAAGGTGTACGAGTTCGAGTTCCGCTCACCGGTGCAGAAGTCGAACCTGCACGGCCGGGGGCGGCGTTTCCTGACGCTGGGAAACGGCGGTTCTCCGCGAATGTCGGCGCGCGAGCCGCTCTACTCCGACCGGTGGCCCAAGGAGATCGCCCGTGGAGTGTGGTTCGCGGGGGACGACGTCTTCGGCGGCGTCCTGCTCGTCCCGGACACCGGCGAGTTGATGTTCGCGCAGCCGGAGAACTGGGCCGTCCACGAGAAGGCGCGGCAGCAGGCCAGAGCGGAACGTCGCGAGAAGGCCGAGCGCGCCGGTCTCGCGCGAAGGTCGGTCTAGCGGGGCGCGGCGCCCTCCCGGACGAAGTCGTCAGGGTCGTGGAACACGCGGGCCGCGTCCGCGCCGGTCTCGTCCAGGACGGTCATGTGCCTCCGGGACGGCGGTTCCATCGAGTCCGGCGCGGGCGGGCTCGTCCGGGCACGGCCGCCGCATCCTCACGGCGTGATGACGAGTTTGCCGCGCGTGTGGCCGCTGCGGCTGGCGTCGAAGGCGGCGCCCGTCTCCTCCAGCGGGAACGTGCCCGCCACCTCGACCTCGAGTGCGCCCCGGTCGGCGAGGCGGGCCAGGTCGGCGAGCTTCGCGCCGTCCGGACGCACCCAGATCCACGCGCCGCCATGCTCGTCCACGGTGTTGTCGGCGATGGACACGTGCCGTCCGCCGGGAGCGAGGACGGCGAGGGTGGTGTCCAGCTGGCCGCCCACGAAGTCGGCGACCGCGGTGACCCCGCCGGGCGCCAGTTCCCGGACGCGCTCGGCGAGCCCGTCCCCGTAGGCGACCGGTTCGGCGCCGAGTTCCCGCAGGTAGTCGTGGTTCTTCTCGGACGCCGTGCCGATGACGCGGACACCCCGGTCGCGTCCGATCTGCACCGCGAAGCCGCCCACCCCGCCGGACGCCGCGTGGATGAGCAGCACGTCGCCCTCGCCCACCTTCAGCCGGTCCAGCGCGCGCTGCGCGGTCATCCCGGCCAGCGGCAGCCCGCCCGCCTGATGCCAGTCGAGCGAATCGGGCTTGGGCGCCACGTGGTCGGCCGCGACCGCGACGTACTGGGCGAACGTGCCATGGCCGACGACGTCCTTGCGCGCGTAGGACATGACCTCGTCGCCCACGGCGAACTCGGGCGTGTCGGGGCCGAGCGCGCGGACGACCCCGGCGACGTCCCAGCCGGGGATGACGGGGAGCACCGCGTCCATCATGCCGTCGAGGCCGCCGGCCATGACCTTCCAGTCCACGGGGTTGACCCCGGCGGCGCGCACCTCGATCAGGACTTGGCCGGGACCGACCTTCGGGTCCGCGACGTCCCCGACCTTCAGCCGCGAGTTGTCGGACGCATACGAGTCATAGGTGACGGCGCGCATGCCTCCAGACTGCCACCACACCCGTCCCCTAAACGCGCGACAACTGGGCACCGGACGCGTAGGGAGACTCCTACGCTTGACGCGTAGGAAGAACCCTACGTATTGTCGACCCCATGAACATCACCCATGTGCGCCTGCTGACCGTTCCCGTCTCCGACCTGGACGCGGCCAAGGACTTCTACACCGGCACGCTCGGGTTCGACGTCGTCATGGACCGGCAGAACGGCCCCGTCCGCTGGCTCCAACTCGCCCCGAGGGGGGCGGAGACGGCCGTCGTCCTCGCGAACCACACGCCGGCGGCGCCCGGCAGCCTGCAGGGGCTGATCCTGGAGACGTCCGCCCTCGACGCCGACTGCGAGGCACTGCGCCGCGCCGGGACGGACGTCGACGGACCGCAGGACCTCCCCTGGGGACGGCAGGCCGTGCTCAGCGACCCCGACGGCAACGGCATCGTGCTGGCCGAACGGTGACCGCCGACCTCTTCGCGGCGCTGGCCAGCCCCGTCCGCCGCGAGATCACCTCCCTCCTACTGGACGGCCCGCGCCCGGTCAACGACCTCGCCGCGCACTTCTCGATGAGCCGTCCGAGCGTGTCGGAACACCTGAAGGTGCTGCGGGACGCGGGCCTCGTCAGCGAGCGTCGGCACGGCCGGCAGCGCCTCTACCGGCTGGAGGCGGCGCCGCTGCGCGAACTGTCGCAGTGGCTGTCCCCCTACGAGCGGTTCTGGCGTGAGAAGCTCGCCGACCTGCGCGAACTCCTGGACGAGGAGGACCTGTGACCGGTGAATCACGCACCGCCGAGACCGTCCATCACGGTCTCCGGCCGCGCCCGGAAGGCGCCGGAAGGGGGACGGCATGAGCGATGAACGCGCGTCGATCGAGGTGGACGAGTTCCTGCCGCATCCGCCGGCCAAGGTGTGGCGGGCACTCACCGAGCCGGACCTGATGGCCCGCTGGCTGATGCCGAACGACTTCAAGCCCGTCACCGGGCACCGCTTCACGTTCGCCGCCGACCCCATCCCGAACATCGACTTCGACGGGACGATCGACTGCCGCGTCCTCGACATCGACGCGGAACGCCTGCTGCGGATCAGCTGGAACGGCGGCGGGCTCGACACGACGGTGACCTGGCGGCTCGTCCCCGAAGGCCACGGCACCCGCCTGTTCATCGAGCACGCGGGCTTCGACCTGGACGACCCCGTCAACGCCTTCGCCTTCCGCGGCATGGGCAGCGGCTGGCGCACCCGCGTCCTCCGCAGCCTCCACCACCTCCTCGCCACCCCCACCTGAGACCGCACGAGGACGGACCCGCCCACAGACCCGCCCACCCCACCTCGGCGAATGGGTGCGGCGGGTGGGTGCGGACGGCGACTCGCGGGTGGTGGCGGGCCAGGCGGGTGGGTGTGGGCGGCTCGCGGGTGGTGGCGGGTCAGGCCGGTTCGTGTGGGCGGGCTCGCGGGTGGTGGGGGGGTCAGGCGGGTGGGTCGGCGTAGAGGCCCTGCAGCATGCCGGTGGCCTGGCCTACCTCGATGAGGTGGCCGTCCGGGTCCTGCATGTAGCAGCGCAGTTCGGCCTTGCGGTCGATCGGCTCGGTCAGGAAGCGGGCGCCGCGTGCGGTCGCGTAGGCGTAGAACGCGGCGATGTCGGCCACCCGCACGTTCATGAAGGCCGACACGGGGTCGCCGGGCTCCGGCGGCGAAAGGGTGATGTCGGGTTTGTCCGGGGTGGGGCCGCCGCCGGGGTTCATGATGATCCAGGTGTTGGCGACCTTGACGATGCCCGGGTTCTCCTCCAGCACGACCTCGCCGCCGAAGACGTCCGCGTAGAACATGCGGGAGCGGGCGACGTCCCGCACGGTGAGGAAGTGCGTCAGCACCAGTCCGTGTTCGGGCGCCGGCAACTGATCTCGATCCACCATGTCCGTGTCCCCTCGGGTTCGCGGCGGTGCCGGCGGGCCGCCCCACCCCGCGCTGGGGTCCGGGCGGCCCGCCGGCGACTGCGTCCACGCATTCGTGCCCCCACTCCGAACCTCGAACCCCGCGGCGGTGGGGTGCGGGTTATAGGGCGGGTTGCAGGGGTGGGGTGTTGGCGAACTGGGTGTTGTGGAGGTCGGCGTAGCGGCCTCCTGCGGCCAGGAGGGTCTCGTGGGTTCCGCGTTCGGCGATCCGGCCCTCTTCGATGACGAGGATCTGGTCGGCGGCGCGGACGGTGCTCAGCCGGTGGGCGATGACGATGGCGGTGCGGCCGTCGAGGGCCTCGGCCAGGGCCTCCTGGACGGCGGCCTCGGACGTGGAGTCGAGGTGGGCGGTGGCCTCGTCCAGGATGACGACGCGCTGGCGGGCGAGGAGGAGGCGGGCGATGGTGAGGCGCTGGCGTTCGCCGCCGGACAGGCGGTAGCCGCGTTCGCCGACGATGGTGTCGAGGCCGTCGGGCAGGCCCTGGATGAGGGCGTCGAGGCGGGCGCGGCGCAGGACGTCCCAGAGTTCGTCGTCGGTGGCCTCGGGGCGGGCGAGCACGAGGTTCGCGCGGATCGACTCGTGGAAGAGGTGGCCGTCCTGCGTGACCATGCCCAGGGTTTCGCGGATGGCCTCGAAGGACAGGTCGCGGACGTCCACGCCGCCGAGGCGGACGGCGCCGGCATCGACGTCGTAGAGCCGCGGGAGCAGTTGGGCGATCGTCGATTTGCCGGCGCCGGAACTGCCGACCAGCGCGATCATCTGGCCGGGTTCGGCGCGGAACGACACGTCGTGCAGGACGTCCACGCCGCCGCGGGTGTCGAGGGTGGCGACCTCTTCCAGGGAGGCCAGGGACACCTTGTCGGCGGACGGGTAGGCGAACGTGACGTTGTCGAACTCGACCGAGACCGGCCCGGACGGGGCGGGACGGGCGTCGGGCTTCTCGGCGACGAGGGGTTCCAGGTCGAGGACCTCAAAGACGCGCTCGAAGCTGACGAGAGCGCTCATCACCTCGACGCGGGAACTGGCGAGGGCCGTCAGCGGCGCGTAGAGGCGGGTGAGCAGCAGGGCGAGGGCGACGACGGCGCCCGCGTCGAGGTGGTCGCGCAGGGACAGGAACCCGCCGAGCCCGTAGACGAGGGCGAGGGCCAGCGCCGAGACCATGGTGAGCGCCGTGACGAAGACGTGCTGCACCATCGCGGTGCGGACGCCGATGTCGCGGACGCGGCGGGCGCGGGCCGCGAACTCGGCCGACTCGCGGGCCGGGCGCCCGAACAGCTTCACCAGCGTCGCGCCGGGGGCGGAGAAGCGCTCGGTCATCTGCGTGCTCATCGCGGCGTCGTGGGCGGCGGCCTCGCGTTCGAGGCGGGCCAGGCGGCTGCCCATGCGGCGGGCCGGGAGGACGAAGACGGGCAGCAGGAGCAGCGCGAGCAGGGTGATCTGCCAGGAGATGCGGACCATCACGGCGAAGGTGAGCAGCACCGTGACGATGTTGCTGACCACGCCGGAGAGGGTGTCGCTGAAGGCCCGCTGGGCGCCGATCACGTCGTTGTTGAGCCGGCTGACCAGGGCGCCGGTGCGGGTCCGGGTGAAGAACGCGACGGGCATGCGCTGGACGTGGTCGAACACGGCCGTGCGCAGGTCGAGGATCAGCCCCTCGCCGATGCGGGCGGACAGCCACCGGTTGGCGAGGCCGAGCCCGCCCTCGGCGACGGCGAGGACGGCGATGACCACCGCCAGCCAGACGACGGTGGACGTCGCGGCGTGGTCGACGATCGCGTTGACGACCCACCCGGCGAGCACGGGCGTCGCGACCGCGAAGACCGCCATCACCACGCTGAGGACGAGGAAGGTGACCAGCCGGCGCCGGTGCGGGCGGGCGAATCCGCCGATGCGGCGGAGGGTCGCCCTGGAGAACGGTCTGCCGTCCTGCGCGTTCATGGCGTGGTGCAGCGACATCCACGCCGTGACTTCCATGTCCATGAGGCCCCCTGGTGATCGTTAGCCTGGAACAGCAAGCATGAGACCTCAAGAATGGTTGAGGTCAAGTCGTCGGCACCGTGGCCAGCCTGGCGCACGGGTACGACATTTCGCGGAGGGACGGGCACCTGTGGATATCGAGAGGCTCCGGACCGACACCCCCGGCTGCGCGACGGTGGCCCATCTCAACAACGCGGGTGCGGCGCTGCCGCCCCGTCCGGTCATCGAGGCCGTGAACGGGCATTTCGCACTGGAGTCGACGATCGGCGCGTACGAGGCGGCCGAACAGAACGACGCGGCCGTCCAGCACTTCTACGGCGCCGTGGCAAGGCTCATCGGCGCACGCGCGGACGAGATCGCCTACGTGGAGAACGCCACCCGTGCATGGGACATGGCGTTCTACTCGATCCCCTTCGCGGACGGCGACCGCATCCTGACGACGACCACCGAGTACTCCAGCAACGCGATCGCCTACCAGCAGGTGGCCGAAGCCACGGGCGCGAAGGTGGACGTCGTCCCCGACGAAGCCGACGGCACTCTCTCACTGGACGCGCTGGAGGCCGAACTCATCAAGGGCGATGTCCGCCTGGTGTCGCTCAACCACATCCCCACCCACAACGGTCTCGTGAACCCGGCGGCGGAGGTCGGGCGACTGTGCCGTGAACACGGCGTCCTCTATCTCCTGGACGCATGCCAGTCGGTCGGGCATCTCGCCATCGACGTGGACGAGATCGGCTGCGACATCCTGTCGGCGACCGGCCGCAAGTACCTGCGCGGCCCGCGCGGCACCGGGTTCCTGTACGTGCGCCGCGAGATCGTGCGGACACTCGTCCCGCCGTTCCTCGACCTGCACGCCGCCACCTGGAAGATGCCGGGCGGCTTCGAGATGCGCGACACCGCCCAGCGCTTCGAGACGTGGGAACGGTACGTCGCCGGCCAGATCGGCCTGGGCGTCGCCGCCGACTACGCGGCCGACCTGGGGATGGGGGACATCGAGGCCCGCGTGGCCGAACTCGCCACCACGCTGCGCGGGGAACTGGCCGTCCGCCCTGGCGTCACCGTCCTCGACAAGGGGACGCGGCCGTCCGGGCTCGTCACGTTCACCGTGGACGGCCACGACCCCACCGCCGTCAAGCACGCCGCAAGGGAACACGGCGTCAACATCAACGTCACGAACCCCGCCTCACACGGATACGACCCGCACGCCCGTCCAGCGGCCGTGCGGGCCTCCGTGCACTACTACAACACCGAGGAGGAACTGGAGCGGCTGCTGTCTGCGCTGCCGCTCACGTGAGCGCCCTCTGGCGTACCGGGGTTTCAAGCGTTGGGACGCGCGGCGCTGATGTCCGCGAGCGCCGACTGGGAGTCCTTCTCCATCGCGAGGTCGCCGATGGACACGATGCCCACCGGGCGGCCGTCCTCCATGACCGGGAGCCGCCGGACCGACCGCTCGCGCATGATCTGCGCGGCCTTGTCGAGGGTGTCGTCCGGGCCGACGGTCGCGGTCACGGTGCTGGCGATGCCGCCGATCTTCGCCTGGGTCGGGTCGCCGCCGGCGGCGAGCCCGCGGATGACCAGGTCGCGGTCGGTGACGACGCCCTTCAGGTCGTCGCCGTCCGCGACCAGCACGGCGCCGATGTCCTCGTCGCGCATCGCCCGCGCCACCGTGACGATGTCGAGCTCCGGCGACACCGACGTCGGCGAGCCGGTCATGATTTCGCGGATCTTCATGGCCATGTGGTGCTCACTCCTTGAGCCTCGTGAACCGTTCCTGGGGGCCCGGGATGGTTGCGCCCCTACCCGGCACGAACGGGATCACTCACGGCGTCCTGAACGTGGCGAACATCCGCTCCGCCTTGGGCGGATCCCACTCCAGGCGGTTCGGATCACGCCGCGAGGGACGGACCGGAACCGTGTCGAGCTCGATCGATCCGCCCTTCCCGAAACTCCCCGCCAGCGCCCGCAACTCGCCGAGGCTCATCCGCGGGATCGTCTCGACCGACGTGGCCATCACGGTGAGGAACTTCGCGAACTGCACGGGATTCCCGGTCATCCGCGCCCTGGCCACCCGCGCGAGCGACTCGATGAACTGCTGCTGCCGCTTGATGCGCGACAGGTCGGAGCCGTCCCCGAGCCCGTGCCTCGCGCGGACGTAGGCGAGCGCCTGCGTCCCGTTCAGCCGGTGCTTGCCCGCCGACAGCTTCAGCCCGGACTTCTGGTCGGCGACCGACCGGGGCAGCGTGATCGGGACGCCACCGAGCGCGTCGACCATCCCCCGGAACCCGGCGAAATCGATCACCACGACCCGGTCGATCCGGACGCTGGTCAGCGACTCCACGGTTTTGATGACGCACCTGACGCCGCCCACCGGGTACACGGAGTTGATCATGCCCACCCGTGCCGGGTACGCCTTCCCGCCCCGGTCCGTGCACGCGGGGATCCGCACGAGCGAGTCGCGCGGGATGCTCACCGCGTGGACGCGCTGCCGGTCGGCCGGGACGTGTACCAGCATCATCGTGTCCGAGCGCGGCGGATAGCCGTCGTTCCGCTCGTCCGACCCGAGGAACAGCACGTTGAGCGGCGTCCCGCCCGCGGGCGCGGTCGTCCGCGTCGCCACCGGCGCCGCGTCCCGCCCGTGGAAGATCACCGCCGGGACGAGGATCGCCGCCGCCGTCACGGCCGCGACCACCCCGAGCAGCGTCCACCGCCCCGGGCCGCGGCGGCGCCGCCTGGTCGCGTCCAGCAGCCGGTTCCGCTGCCGGCCGAGCGAGGCGGGCGGCGGGTGCTCCAGCCCCCGGCCGAGGTCTCGGATCAGGTCCAGGTCGTCCACGCTCACGCCTCCTCACGCGTCGGGTCGGTGTCGCCCAGCGCCGCGCGCACCTTGCGCCGGGCGCGGTTCAGGCGGGAGCGGACGGTGCCGACCGGTATGCCGAGCGCCCGCGCCACCTCCTCGTAGGCCAGATCGCCCCACGCCACCAGCAGCAGGACGTCCCGGTCCCTCCTCGCCAGCCCCGACAGCGCCTCCGCCAGGGCGGGACGGGTCGCCGACGCGGTCACGTCCGCCGCGACCCGGTCGGCCGGCCCCTCCACCGGACCGTCCACGGGACTGCGCCGCAGCGCCCGGTAGCGGGTGGCCTCCGTCCGGTGATGCCGCGCGACCAGCTTCGTGGCGATGCCGAACAGCCACGGCCGCGCGTCCCGCTGCGCCAGGTCGTAGCGGTGCCGCTTGCTGAACGCGACGAGGAACGTCTCTCCGACGACGTCCTCCGCGGCCTCCGGTCCGAGCCTGCGCGACACGTAGCGGTACAGCATCGCCGAGTAGCGGTCGAACAGGGCGGCGAACGACTCAGGGTCGGCGAGCGAGCCCTCGATCAGCGAGGCATCGCTGTCCTGAGCCGTCGGAGGTGCGGTCATCGCGGCCACCATGGCATGCGCACCGGGCCTTCCGTGGGGGGACGTTGTCGGCTCTGTATCTCCACAACGGCCCGTCCGGGTTCACGCCCGTGCCGGGACACGTCGTCCGCACATGCGGACCGGCGCGAACCTTCTCGATAAACTGCGCATCCTTCACTATGCACGGGGTTGTCGGGGGGACCGCTCCGCCTGCCTGTCAAGGGTCGAGTCGAGGAGGGTCGGGACGTGGACGACGATGCCGAGCGGGAGTCGGACACGTCCGGCACCGAGGACGAGCAAGAGGACTCTCGCACGGCGACCGCCGAGTTCCGCGTACCGGCGAAGGTCAACCTGACCCGCCCGGACATAGCGATCCGCCGCCCCGCCGACGACGAGCCGCCCATCCCGAAGAACACCTGGTACGTCCAGTTCACCCCGCCGCCCGCCGACGAGGACGCGCCCGACCCCGCCCCGCAGGACGAGACGCCGGAAGACAGCCCCGACAAGGCCGCACCACCGGCCGCCCCAGGTCCCGCAGACGCTCAACCGCACCCGAGCACCCAGCCGACGCAGCCCACCCCGCGCCCAAGCCGGCCGGCGGAGCCCGAGCCGTCCGAGAGCGCCCCGCCCGCACCGCCCGCGGACCAGAGCGACCGGCAGAGCCGACCGACGCGCGAATCGGGCAGGCACGCCAAGCCCCCGTCCGCGACACCCGCCGAGGACACGACCGAGCCACCAGCACGGAAACGCCCGCCGGAAGCCGCACCGCCCCAGAACACACCCAGCAAGCCAACAAGCGAACAACCCGCACCACAAGAACCATGGCGAGCCCCGCCACCACAGAACGCGCCCGGTACACCTACACGAGAGCAGCCACAACAAGCCGCACCACGCGAAACCCGACCGGCACAGGACTCGGGCGAAACACCGGTGCGCAGACGTCCGCAGGACGGTGTGCCGCGTGAGCCTTGGCGGGGCGGGCCGCCGCAGGGTGCGGGGGGTGCGCCTGTGCGGGAGCAACCGCAGCAAGGCGTGCCGCGTGGAGAGCGGCCCGTGCAGGACTCCGGCGGAACACCGGTGCGCGGGCGGCCGCAGGACGGTGTGCGGCGTGAGCCGTGGCGGGGCGCGGTGCCGCAGGACGCGGCGGGGGCGCCGGCGCGCGAGCGGCCGCAGGAGGTCGTGCGGCGTGAGGAGTGGCGGGCCGCGGCGGCGCAGGAGGCGGCGGGGACGCCTGTGCGGGAGCGGCCGCAGGAGGTTGCGCCGCGCGAGGCGTGGGCCGGGCAGGACGCTTCCGTTACCCGGGTCGAGCGGCTGCCGGGCGCGCAGGGGTCCGGGGAGTTTCCGGCGTCACGGTCGTCCGGGCAGTGGAGTGTGCCCTGGGACGGGGGTGCGCGGCAGGCGCCTCCGCGGCCGGTGCAACCCGCGGAACCGCCCGCGGAGAAGAAGGGCAGGCGGGGGCGGCGCGGGCTCATCGTGCTGGTGGCGGCGCTGGTGCTGGTCGTCGGGGTCGTCGCCGGGCAGCTGATCCGGCCCGTGCCGGAGCCGATGATCGAGTCGACCCTGGCGTCCGGTCACGCGTTCCCGGGGCAGGCGCCGGCGTTGTCGTGGCCTGCGGCGGGGCAGTCCGCCGTGTACGTGGAGGGCCTCGGGATGATGGGGTCGTCCGGCGGGACCGCGCCGACCCCCACGGCGAGTGTCGCGAAGGTGATGACGGCGTTCGTGTATCTGCGCGACCATCCGCTGAAGCCGGGTGAGCCGGGGCCGGTGCTGACGGTGTCGCCGGAGGCGGCGGCGCAGATCCCGATGCGCAGGAAGCGGGAGGAGTCGCTGCTCGGCGTCACCGCGAACCAGCGGCTGACGCAGCGCAAGGCGCTGGAGGCGCTGCTGATCATCTCGGCGAACGACGTCGCGCACGAGCTGGCGCGCTGGGACGCCGGGAACGAGCAGGCGTTCGTCGCGAAGATGAACGCGACGGCGGCGGAGCTGGGCATGGCCGGCACGCACTACACCGACCCGAGCGGCTACGACTCCGGCACCGTCAGCACGGCGCAGGACCAGGTCAAGCTGCTGCGGGCGGCGATGCGGGTGCCGGCGTTCACCGAGGTCGTCAACCACCGGATGTACGTGCCGGACAACGGCGGCGCGGCCAGGGAGGGCGGCAACTTCCTGCTGGGGCAGCACGGCGTCGTCGGCGGCAAGACCGGGTACACCGACGCGGCCGGCGGCAACTTCGTGTTCGCGGCGCGCAAGACCGTCGCGGGCGTCCAGACGCTGATCATCGGTGCGGTGATGGGGCAGAAGTCGCCGAGCTCGGCGGGGGCCGTGAGCGCGGCGGGACGGCTTGTCACCTCGGCCGAGGGCGCGCTGACCGCCGTGACGCTGGCGCCCAAGGGCGCGCAGGTCGCGCGGGTCGACGACGGGCTCGGCGGGACGACGCCGCTGCGGGCGGCGGCACCGGTGACGGTGGTCGGCTGGTCCGGGCTGACGGTGCCGGTCGGCGTCACGGGCGACGCGCCGCACCGGGGCGGCGCCGGGGAACGCGTCGGTGCCGTGACGACCGGTGCGGCGACCGTGCCGCTCCAGCTCGGCCGGACGCTGGACGAGCCGTCCTATCTGAAGCGCCTCATCCGCATCAACTGAGCCGGGGTCAGCTGTAGAGGGCGGAGAGGAAGCGGATCAGCAGGGCCTCGCGGGTGGCGGGGGGCAGGGCGTCCAGGATGGCGTTGACCACGGCCATCTCGGATTCGCCGCCCTCGGCGAGGTCCACGCCGACGGAGGCGAGGAGCCCGGCGAAGCCGGCGTCGTCCAGGCTGTCGAGGTCCAGGCCGGCGAGCGCGTCGACCAGTTCGGCCGGGACGTCGGCGGGCCCCGCGGCCCGCGCGGCCTCGGTGGCGGCGGCGAGCGCCTCCAGGAGCGCGTCGACGTCGCTGACGCCGGTCAGCGTGAAGTGCAGGT
Organism: Spirillospora sp. NPDC047418; assembly: GCF_040643275.1. NCBI lineage: Bacteria > Bacillati > Actinomycetota > Actinomycetes > Streptosporangiales > Thermomonosporaceae > Spirillospora > Spirillospora sp. NPDC047418. The sequence continues at coordinate 29,792 of NZ_JBEYTW010000047.1, read as the reverse complement.
TCGGCGGGATGCCCTGGTAGGACAGCTGCGGCTGGAAGAACCAGCCGCGCCGCCGCGCCTCGTCGGCGATCACGAACACGTCCAGCGCAGGGTCGGACGAGGCGACGGCGACGAGCGGTGCGACCGGGTCGCCGAGGACGCGCAGCCCGGGAAGGGACGCGACGCCCGCGATCAGGCGTTCCGCCGACTTCATCGCGTTCTCGGCGAGGTCGCGGTAGCCCTGCGCGCCGACGGCGTTGAGGGTCGCCCAGGCGGCGCCGAGCGGTCCGGCGCTCTTGCTGCTCTGCACGGTCGCGTTGATGACGGTGTATCCGGGCCATTCGGCGGACGCGAAGTAGGCGGCCCGGCGGTGCGACTCGTCCGCGAACAGGACGACCGACGCGCCCTTCGGCGAGTACCCGTACTTGTGCAGGTCGCAGGAGAGGGACGTCACGCCGGGCACGGACAGGTCGAACGGCGGGACGTCGCGTCCCGCGTCCCGCAGCCAGGGCAGGACCCAGCCGCCGACGCACGCGTCGACATGGCAGGGGACCCCGGCGGAGGCGGCGAGGGCGGCGATCTCCGGGACCGGGTCCATGACGCCGTGCGGGTAGGACGGCGCCGAGGCGACGACGAGCGCGGTGCGCGGGGTGATCGCGGCGGCGGTCGCGGCCGGGTCGGCGCGGTACTCCGCGTCGACCGGCACGTGCACGACCTCGAGGCCCAGGTAGTGCGCGGCCTTGTGGAACGCCGGGTGCGCGGTCGTCGGCAGGACGATCTGGGGCCGTCCCTCGACCGGGTGGGCGTCCCGCGCGGCCTTCACCGCGAGCATGATCGACTCGGTGCCGCCGCTGCTGAAGACACCGGAACCGCCGCCGAGCTTGTCCGCGACGAACCCGACGAGCCGGCGTTCCAGCGCGACGATGCTGGGGAACGCGGTCGGGTCGAGGCAGTTGACCTCCAGCATCTCGTGGAAGGCGGTGGCGGCGAGGTCGTGCACGGCCGCGCGTCCGGTGTCGTAGACGTAGGCGGTGACCTGGCCGCCGCGCACGGGGAGGTCGGCGTCCCGCAGCCGGGCGAGTTCGGCGAGCAGGTCGGCGGCGGGACGGCCCGTTTCGGGCAGCGGGTCAAACGGCATGTTCGCGTGTTTCCTCGGTTGTGCGGTGGACGGCGGCGAGCCGCCGGTAGGCCAGCAGCAGCGGGACGCTGAGCAGCAGGAGCAGCGCCGGGACGAGCGTGAACCCGGCGGACATCCCGGTCAGCGCCGACCCCGGCTGGACGACCGGCGTGTCGAAATCGGACGAGCTGAACGACGAGACGGCGAGGATCAGCGCGAACACGCCCGGTCCGAGCGCCATCGCGCCCGTCTCGGCGGCCGTCCACAGCCCGGTGAAGGCCCCGGACTGCGCGTGCCCGGTCCGCCCGGTGTCGGCGTGGACGGTCTCCGGCAGCAGCGACAGCGGCAGCAGCTGGACGGCCGCGTAGCAGACGCCGATCAGCGCGCTGAACGCCAGCACCCCCGCCGTGGAGGTGATCAGCGGGAACAGCGCGACGGCGGTCGCGGCGAACAGCAGCAGCGCCGTCACGTAGCAGCCGACCAGCCCGTACCTGCGCGACAGCCACCGCCACACCGGCACCGCGAACGCGCTGGGCCCGACCATCGCGACGAACATCGCCGAGGTGAGGCCGTACTCGTCCAGCCGGTACGTCGCGACGTAGGGGGCGCCGGCCAGCATGATCGCGACGGCGAGGGTGTGCGAGACGTAGGCGCCGAGCAGCATGAAGAAGGGCCGGTTGCCGCGCGCGGTGCGCAGCGCGGCGGCCAGCCCGAGCGGGCGCGGCCCGGGACGGGACGGGATCCACCGGTTCGCCAGCGTGCTCGCCACCATCGCGGCGCCCATCGCGAGCCCGATCACGACGCCCATCAGCGCGTATCCGGCGCGCCCTCCGCCGGCGGCGTCGGTGAGGGCGGGGGCGATGCCGCCCGCGACGAGGATGCCGAGCGTCAGGCAGACGACCCGCCACGCCATCGCGCGGCCCCGCTCGGACGGGTCGGCGGAGATCTCGGCGGGCAGCGCGACGTAGGGCACCTGGAAGCAGGCGAACGCGCTCGCGGCCAGCAGGAACGCGAACCCGGCCCACGCGGCGGCGATCCCCGGCGAGTCGGCCGGCACGGCGAACATGGCGGCGAACAGGAACGGCAGGGTGACGGCGCCGAGCAGCAGCAGCCGGGTGCGGCGCCCGGTGCGGACGGCCTCCCGGTCGCTGGCGGCGCCGATGATCGGGTTGAGCAGCACGTCCCACGCCTTCGGGACGACGAGGACGGCACCCGCGACCGCCGCCGAGACGCCGAGGACGTCGGTCAGGTAGTACAGGAGCAGCAGGCCGGGGACGGCGGAGAACACGCCGGTGCCGACCGAGCCGACGCCGTAGCCGAGCAGCCGCCGGCGGGGCAGGGGCCCGGCGGGCGGCGCGGCGCCGAACGGCGCCGAGCCGGGCGGCACCGCGGCGGGCGGCGACGTCACGCGGGGATGCCGATCGCCTGGGCGACGCTGCGGCGCATGTGGCGGCGGAACCGGGTGACGGCCTGCGGGTCGTCCACGCCGCGCCGGTTCCCGTCGGCGTCCAGGACGCCGCCGGCCCCGAACCCGTGGGTGCACCAGACGACCGTCCACACCACGTACTCGACGTCGACGTCGTCGGGGACGACCTTGCGCGCGGCGTCGGCGACCATCACCATCAGCGGCCGGACGTACTGCTCCTCGAGGTGGGCGACGTCGGCGGCGTCCGACAGCCAGCGGTGCATCCACAGCGCCGGGATCTCCGGCCGCGACAGGCAGAAGTCGACGTAGCGGTCGAGGAGGGTGAGGATGCCCTCCGGGTCCGGGGTGATCTCGTCGAGCGCCTGCGCCAGGGCGGCGCGCTCGGCCTCATGGGCGCGTTCCATCACGGCGAGGTACAGGTCGCGCTTGCCGCCGACGTGGTAGGCGACGGTGGCGACGTTGAGCCCGGCCGCCTCGGCGATCATCCGGGTGGACGTCCCGTCGTAGCCGAGGGCGGCGAACAGCCGCGTGGCGGCGTCCACGATCCGCTCCCGACCGGAGTCGCTACTGGTCATAGCCCCCAAAGTAGGTGGTTCTACCCGCCCGGTCAATCGATTGATTGATCGCCCGTGGGGTCGGTGAGCCAGACGGTGAGCACCATCTCCATCTCCAGGCGCGTGTCCGGGTCGTACAGCCGGGCGCCGAACAACTCCTCCAACTGGTGCAGCCGATACCGGACGGTCTGCGGATGGACGTGCAGGCGGGTCGCGACCTCGGTGGCGTTGAACCCGTTCTGCAGGCACGACAGCAGCGTCCGCATGAGCCGCTCCCGGTGCCGGGGCCGGACGCTCTTCAGCGGCGCGAGCCGCAGGTCGGCGACGGCACGCACCAGTTCCTCGTCCTTGAACACGACCAGCGCCGGCATGTGGTCGGCGCAGCGGATCAGCCGCTCGGACGGCAGGATGCCGCGCCGCGCGAGCGGCAGCGCCTCACGCGCCCAGCGCAGCGACTTCGCGGCGTCCTCGGTGCCGACGGTCGGGCCGAGCACGGCGACCCAGTCGCGCAGCGCCGACTCCAGCATCCTGCCGCGCCCCGGGCCCTCGGGGTCGGGGACGAGCAGGCACGGCTCGCGGCGGTTGACGTCGGCGAGGACGTCCGGCGGCAGCGACGGGGGCGAGAACGGCTGCCGTCCCCGCTCATACAGGACGACCGCCGCGACCGTGCGCGGGACGCGCCACTGCGCGAGCCGGGCGAGGTCGGCGACGGCCTGCGCGGCGGCGGGCGGCTCGGCGAGCAGCATGTCCAGCAGCCGCCGGCGGCGGTGCTCCAGCTCGCCGGCCTCCTGCGCGCGGGCCTTGGTGTAGCCCTCGGTGGCGGCGCGGGCGATCTCGTCCAGGAACGCGAAGATCGCCTCGGCGATGCTGGCGAGGGTGCGGCGGGAGATGTTGTGCCGCTCGGACTCCGACGCGAGCCGCCGCCACGCGACCCGGGCGCCGAGCCGCAGCGAGGTCTGCAGGATGTCCAGGCTGCGGCCCTCGCGGGCCTCGGCCCAGCCGATCTCCCGGTAGACGGCGGCGACCGGCTCCCACGAGCTGTCCGGGTCCATGATCAGGTCGACGAACTGGCGCAGCGCGCCCTCGACGGCGAGCCGGACGAGCCGCGCGTACTCCTCGTCCTGCGGGCGGGAGTACTCGGGGATCCCGGCGAGGATCTCCTCGATCATCTCCTCGGCGAGGGCGTCCAGGTGGGGCCGGAACATCGCGGAGAGCTCGCTCGGCACGCCGGCCCAGGGCTTCAGCGGCGAGCGCTCCTCAAGGGTCGTGGTCACCGTTCGCACCTCCCGCCAGGGAAGCTACCGACACCCGGCCTGGCAGGCTGCACCACCGGTTACGCATTGCGGGACACCGCTTGTAAGCGCACTGACAACTCGTTGGCGCGCGACAAGCCCGACACGCACGACACGCACGACACGCCCGCCGCGGCGGGCGAGCGGGGGACGGACCCGGTCAGGTGGGCGTGGCGGCGGAGAGCGCCCCGGCGAGGACCAGGCGGCCGGACGTCCGGACCATCGTCGCGACGTCCTCCACCGGCTGCCGCAGCGAGGCCAGGCTGATCAGCGCGGCGAGCAGGATGTGCCCGAGGACGAGTTCGACGTCCTCCCGGTGCGGCACCGGGTCGCCGATCGCCGCGGAGAGCCGGTCGCGCAGGTACTGGAACAGGATGGTGCGGGCGTCGTCGACGCTGGAGTCGTCGGAGGTCACCGCCTGGATGATCGCGGACGTCAGCGTCGGCTCCTGCGCCGCCACGTAGACGATGCGCTCCAGCAGCGCGGTGAGCCGCTCCAGCTGCGTGTCGCCGACGGCGAGCGCGTCGATGTCGTCGGTGACATGGTGCGCCCAGGACGCCGCGACCTCGGTGAGCAGGTGGTCCTTGGTGGCGAAGTAGCGGTAGACGGTCGCGCGGGCGACGCCGGCCCGGTCCGCCACGTCGTGCATGGTGACGGCCGGATAACCGCCCGCAAGCGCGAGCTCCCTCGCCGAGTCGATCAGCCGCTCGCGCCGGGCCTGCTGGTCCTTGCTCAGCGTCCGCGTCACGGTGAACCGCGCATCGCCGCTCAAAACGCCTCCTCGCTGTGGCCGTCCCCATTCTTTCGCACATTGACCCCGAACGCGTGCACCCAGGGTCGTGCTTCCCCACCTACGCCGGAGTGAGCCATGGACATCGACCTTCTCGACGGCGAGATGTAGGCCGCCGATCCCTGGTCCGTCTACGCGCGGCCGCGCGCCGAGGCGCCCGTCCACCGACTCGCCGGCTCGCCCGGTCAGGGGGTGCGGGGGGTCACCAGGCCGGACTCGTAGGCGAGGACGACGAGCTGGGCGCGGTCGCGGGCCTGGAGCTTGACCATGGCCCGGTTGAGGTGGGTCTTCGCGGTCATCGGGCTGATCACCATGCGGCCGGCGATCTCGTCGTTGGACAGGCCGTGCGCGGCCAGGGCCACGGCCTCGCGCTCGCGGTTGGTCAGCTCCTTCAGCTCCGTGCCCGCGCCCGGGTTGAGCGGCTGCGCCACGTACCGGCTGATCAGCATCCTGGTGATGGACGGCGCGAGCAGGGCGTCCCCGCGCGCGGCGACGCGCACCGAGTGCAGCAGGTCCTCCGGCTCGATGTCCTTGACCAGGAACCCGGCGGCACCGGCGCGCAGCGCGTTGAACACGTACTCGTGGAACCCGTAGTTGGTCAGGATGACGACGCGCACGCCCGCCAGGGCCGGGTCCGCCGCGATGCGCCGGGTCGTCTCGATGCCGTCCATGACCGGCATCTGGATGTCGACGAGCGCGATGTCGGGCAGGTGCTCCCTGATCAGCGGCAGCGCCTCGGCCCCGTGGGCGGCCTCGGCGACCACCTCGATGTCGTCCTCCGCGTCCAGCAGCGCCCGGAAGCCGCCGCGCAGCAGCGACTGGTCGTCCACCAGCAGGACGCGGATCACGACGGCCGGCCCACGGGGAACTCGGCCTGGACGCTGAAGCCGCCCTCGCTGCGCGGTTCCGCGCGCAGCCGGCCGCCGAGCGCGGTGACGCGTTCGCGCATCCCGAGCAGCCCGGTGCCGGGCACCGGGGCGGTGCCCGGCTCGGCCCTGCCGTCGTCGTCGACCCGCACGGCGAGGGTGCCGGGACGGTAGTCGATCCGGATCAGCGCCGTCTCGGCGGCGGCGTGCCGGGCGGTGTTGGTGAGCGCCTCCTGGACGATCCGGTAGGCGGTCCGGTCGACCGCGGCCGGTACGTCGTGCCGCTGCCCGGCGATCGTCAGCGTCGTGTTCAGGCCCGTCCCGCGGGCGCGTTCCACCAGGTCCGGGACGCGGTCGAGGCCGTGCGGCGGGGTCTTGGCCTCGTCCCGCAGCGTGTCCAGGGTGGCGCGCAGCTCCCGGTTCGCCTCGCGTGCGGCGTCCCGGATCGCCAGCAGCGAGTCGGGGACGTCCTCGCCGCGCTTGCGGGCCAGGTGGACCGCGACCCCGGACTGCACCTTGATGATCGAGATCTGGTGGGTGAGCGAGTCGTGCAGTTCCCGCGCGATGTGCAGCCGCTCCTCGGTCGCGCGCAGCCGGGCGGCCTCCTCCCGGGTGCGCTCGGCCTCGTCCGCCCGCCGCTCGGCCTGCCGCAGCGCCTCCCCGGCGGCCCCGGCGGCGACCAGCCAGGCGATCTCCAAGACCCCGCGGGCCCGGGTGAACGCGTCGGCGACCGAGCCGTCCGCCGGGGACGCCATGATCGCGAACGGCAGCGCCACCAGCAGCGCGGCGCTCGCCGCGACGGTGACGACGCGGTGCCCGGCCCGGACGGCGCCGTACACCGCGAACAGGTACGCGACGGCGGGCACGTCGAACCCGATGGCCTGGTGGCCGGCCGCGCACAGCCCGGTGGCGGCCAGGACGAGGAGCGGGGCGCGGCGGCCGGCCGCCAGCGCCAGGCCGCCGGCCACCACCAGCGCGTAGCCGAGCCCGGCGAGATCGGTGGCGGGGTGTTCCTCGGTCAGTGCGGTGACCAGCAGCACCGCCGCCACGCAGACCGCGATCACCCAGTCCCGGCCGGTGGCCCAGAGACGCCGCAGTCCTGTTCCCATACGCGCACCTTAACCAGGTCGTTCCGCGGGCGACTCCTGCTCGCAGACGAGCCGCCGGCTACCGCGCACGCGGTACCTCCGCGGCGCCTGCCGTTTCCGCGGTAATGGAATGCGGCATCAGCGGTAGCGCGAATTGCCCGCGTTCAGGGGACGACCCGAAATGCGTCCGGCGGCAATGATCGGGCCACATTCCCTGACCCGATTCGCCGACCCATGAGGACGCGGGAAAAGATGAAGACGACCGAGACCCCCCGTGCGGGCGGGGCCCTGGCGGGGCTGGCCCTGTTCTGCTACCGGCGCCGCCGCACGGTCCTGCTGGCCTGGATCGTCGGCGTGCTCGCCGTCGCGTTCACCGGCTTCACCTACGGCGCGGCCCCCGACAACGACTTCTCCGGCGGAGACTCCGGTTCCGCCAAGGCCCAGGCACTGATCGAGGAGCATTTCCCCGAACGGCAGGGGGACACGCTCACTCTCGCCATCAAGGCGGACAAGGGAATCGACGATCCCGCCGCCCGCCGGAAAATCGAGAAGACCATCGCCGCGCTCGCCGGCTCACCTGTCACCGGGCCCGTGGTCTCGCCGTACCAGGACGAGAGCCTGGTGACGAAGGATCGCCGTATCGCCCGGACGACCATCCCGCTGAGCGACAGCGAGGTGGAGAAGGCCCAGGTCAAGCCGCTCGTCGACGCGGTCAAGGACGCATCAGGCGACGGCGTCGCCCTCGGGCTGGGCGGGTACATGGCGGAGAAGGCCGAGACTCCCCCGCAGGGCCCGGCCGAAAGCGTGGGCATCGTGGCGGCGGCGGTGATCCTGTTCATCGCCTTCGGGTCGCTGGTGGCGATGGGCCTGCCGATCGTGACCGCGCTCCTGGCGATCGCGGGCGGCCTGGCGCTGACGAAGCTGGTGGGGCACCTGGCCCCCGCGCCGGACTTCACGCTGATCTTCGGCGCGATGATCGGGCTCGGCGTCGGCATCGACTACGCGCTGTTCATCGTGACCCGCTACAAGGACGACCTCAAGGCCGGCGGCGACCCGGAGAGCGCCACGGTCGGAGCCGTGACCACCGCCGGCCGCGCGGTCCTGTTCGCCGGCACGACCGTCGTGATCGCGTTGATGGGGCTGCTCGTCATGGGGCAGCGGCTGATGACCGGGGTGGCCATCGCCACGTCGATCACGGTGCTGATCACGATGATCGCGGCGGTGACGCTGCTGCCCGCCTTCCTGGGCTTCACCGGGCACCGGATCACCTCGCTGCGGCTGCCGCGCCGCACGTCCCGCCGGGACCGGACCGCCGCCGCCTCGACCCGGGACCGGTCCGCCGCCTCGCCCCGGGACCGGTCCGCCGCCGCCCCGGCCCGGGATCGGCGCACGGTCGCCGAGCGCTGGGCCGGCGTGGTGCAGCGCCGGCCGCTGGTCGCCGCCGCGCTGGCCGGCGCGACCCTGCTGCTGCTGGCCGCGCCCATGCTGTCGATGCGGCTGAGCCAGCCCGACGCCAGCGTCCAGCCGCACGACAGGAGCAGCTACACATCGCACGAGATCCTCGCCGAGGGCTTCGGCCCGGGCTACGGCGCGCCGCTGATCTTCGCCGCCGAGACCGGCTCCGGGGACGCCGGTCTGCGTCCCGTCGCCGCGGCCGTCGGCCGGACCGAGGGCATCGCCCACGTCACGCCGCCGCAGGTCAGCAGGGACGGGCGGGCCGCCATGTTCATGGCCTTCCCCACCACCGGGTTCCAGGACGCGGCGACCGCGGACCTGGTGCACGAGCTCCGCGACGACGTGCTGCCCCGCGCGTCCGGCGGCGCAGACGTCCTCGTCGGCGGGCCGAACGCCGGCACCATCGACGCCGCCGAGGCGCTCGGCTCGCGCCTGCCCCTGATGATCGGGGTCGTCATCGCGATGTCGATGGTGCTGCTGATCGCGCTGGTCCGGTCGGTCACGATCGCCGTGCAGGCCGCCGTCGTGAACCTGCTGTCCATCGGCGCCGCCTACGGTGTGGTGGTCGCGGTCGTGCAGTGGGGGTGGTTCGGCCCGGCGCTCGGGTTCCCCGCCACCATGCCGGTCACGTCCTGGGTGCCGATGGTGATGTTCCCGGTCCTGTTCGGCCTGTCGATGGACTACCAGGTCTTCCTGATCTCACGGATCCGGGAGGAGTACGAGCGGACCGGCGACACCCGCGAGGCCGTCGCCCGCGGGCTGGCACGGACCGCCAAGGTCATCACGGCCGCGGCCGCGATCATGATCGCCGTCTTCACCACGTCCCTGCTCGGCCCGGACATCGCGGTCAAGCAGGGCGGGCTGGGCATGGCCGCCGCCGTCTTCATCGACGCGACCATCGTCCGGATGGTCCTCGTCCCCGCGGTGATGGAACTGTGCGGCAAGGCCAACTGGTGGCTCCCCGGCCGCTCGAAGAAGAAGACCGCGGCCGGCCCGACGCCGCGCCGTCAGCCGGAAATGTCGTCGCCGCCCTGGTAGATGCTCGGATGCTGACCGGTGACGCGCCGGAACGCGTCCGCGAAGGCGCCGGGTTTGCGGTAGCCGACGGCCCTGGCGGTGGCGCCCACGGACTTGCCGCGGGCGAGATGGGCAAGGGCGGCCCTCATCCGGACGAGGGTGCGCCACTGTGCGAACGTCATGCCGGTCTCCCGGGCGAACAGCCGGGTGACCGTCCGGACGCCGGTGCTGGTCGCGTACGCCCAGGCGGCGAGGTCGCGCTGGTCGGCGGGATCGGCGACGAGGGCCTCGGCGATGGCCCGGATGCGGTCGTCCGCGGGCATCGGCACCTGGAAGGCCGTGCTCGGCACGGGTTCGAGCAGGGCGAGCAGGAGCGACTCGGCGGCCGGCCGCGTCCGTCCCGCGTCCCCGTCCAGGTGAACGATCAGTTCCCGGATCAACGGCGTGATCAGGACGCCCGCGGGCTCCGCCCAGGCGACCGGGCAGCGGTCGGGCGGCAGCAGGACGGCATAACCGTGCCCCGGGCGGAACACCTCGACGCTGTGCGGGCAGCCGGCGGGGATCCAGAGCGCGTGGGTCGGCGGCACCAGCCAGTCGCGGTCACCGGTGCGCAGCGAGACGGTGGCCGAGGAGGACCACGAGATCATGTGCTCGGCGTGCCGGTGCGGCTCCGCGAGCACGCCCCGGTCGAAATCCGCCCCACCGATGACCAGCAGCGGTGGTACCGCCTCGTCCGCCACCTCTCCCCCTCGCCGGTTGGCCAGTTCACGGCAATGGTTGGCCACATGCCGCGCCTCGGCCACATTAGCTTGGCGCCCATGCACACGGTGACGACGGTCGAAGCCGTCGAAACGCTCATAGGAAAACCGCCCCAACTGATCCTGCTGAAGGCGGTCGACACCCTCGACGACGGATGCCGGAATGTACTGGCCCATTCGCCGATCGCCGGCGTCGGCTTCCGCGACGGCACGGGAGCAGCGCATACGACCCTCGTCGGCGGACGCCCTGGATTCGCGCGCGCGGAAACGGCCGCGCACCTTTCTTTCTCGATTCCGGCCGATGAACCGCACCCGGCTCAGGGCACCGGCCTGTCGATGCTCTTCCTCGTGCCGGGGATCGGCGAGACACTCCGGCTCAACGGCTCGGCATCGGACGTGTCCGCTGGCCGCGTCACCGTCGCCCTGGACGAGGCATGGGTCCATTGCGCGAGGTGCGTGCTCCGCTCGGGCCTGTGGAAAGAGCCGCCCGCCAACGCGGCACCGCCGCGAATCGGCGCCGTAGAGGGCCCACTGGCCGACCCGGCGGTCGCCGAGTTCCTCTCCAGGACGCCGTTTCTCCTGATGTCCTCGCGTGACGCGGACGGCCACGGCGATACGAGCCCGAAGGGCGACCCGGCCGGCTTCGTCCACATCCTGGACGGTCACACCCTGGCCATACCGGACAGGAGGGGGAACAAGCGAGCCGACACCTTCCGCAATCTCATGGCCTGCGACGAGGTCTCGCTCGCCGCCCTGGTCCCCGGCCGTGACGACGTCCTGCACCTGAGCGGCACCGCCCGCGTGATCGACGACCCGGCGCTCCTGTCGGCGATGGCTCTCAAGGACAAGCCCCCGCACGCGGCCACGGTCGTCCACGTCGACCGCACCCAGATCACGCCCAATGAAGCGGTACGGCTATCAGGGGTGTGGGACCGGTCAGCGCACGCGGACCGGCCCCGAGCATTCGACATGATGAGCGTGGCGGCACAGCACCTGGCGCACAACAAGGGCCACGGCGCATCAGCCTCAATGGCCCGAGTGCTTTCCAAGGGCCTGGCCGCGTCCCCCAGAATCGCCCGCCGAGCCATGGACGCCGCCTACCGAAAAGAGCTCAAGGACGAGGGCTACTGACCGAGCCCCTTCCGGAAGGCGATCGTCGGCGCCGGTCGGCCGAACTGACCGGTGTCGGCCCGGTCAGCCGAACTGGCCGGGCTGGTAGTCGCCGGCGGGCTGCTGCGTCATGACGTTCCCGCGGTTGAAGGCGTTGATGATCGCGATCACCGCGACGAGCGCGGCGAGCTGCTCGTCGTCGTAGTGCTTGGCGGCGTTGGCCCACACCTCGTCCGGGACGCCGCCGGCCGCGTCGGCGATGCGGGTGCCCTGCTCCGCCAGCTCCAGCGCGGCGCGCTCGGCCTCGGTGAACACCGTGGCCTCCCGCCAGGCCGCGACCAGGTTGAGGCGGGTCGCGGTCTCCCCGGCGTGCGCGGCCTCCTTGGTGTGCATGTCGACGCAGAAGGCGCAGCCGTTGATCTGGCTGGCGCGGAGCCGCACCAGCTCCTGCGTCGCGAGCGGCAGCGTCGAGTCCGGGATCGCGTGGCCGGCCGCGGTGAGGTGCTTCATGACCTTGGCCATCACCGGGCTCTGGAAGAGGTTCAGACGCGCTTCCATCATGTTCTCCTTCGCCGTGAACGGTTACACCCTCAGGACGGGGCAGCGCGGCGGTCTGTGACACCCGTGGGATGTGACCCGCGCCTCGCCCCCGCGTTGTCACAGTCGGCCCGTCCGCTCCGTCGCGAGTAGTGACGGACGAACGTCCGAAAAAGGAAGGTGACGGTCATGCGGGTCTTCGTGGCAGGCGGGAGCGGAGTGCTGGGACGCCGGCTGGTGCCGCGCCTGGTGGAGCGCGGCCACCAGGTGACGGCCACCGCGACGCGGGCGGCCAAGCTCGATGTGCTGCGGCGGCTGGGCGCGGAGGGCGTCGTGATGGACGGGCTCGACGCGGCGTCGGTCGGTGCCGCGGTGGCGGACGCCCGGCCGGACGTGATCGTCCACCAGATGACGGCGATCTCGGTGGCGCACGCCGGCAAGGCGGACATGAAGCACATGGACCGGTGGTTCGCCGGCACCAACCGGCTGCGCACCGAGGGGACCGACCACCTGCTGGCCGCCGCCGAGGCCGGCGGCGTCCCCCATGTCGTCGCGCAGAGCTACGGCGCGTGGAACGGGATCCGGCGGGGCGGCTGGGTGAAGACCGAGCAGGACCCGGTGGACCCGATGACGGGCACGCCCGCCGAGCCGGGGATGGCGGCGATCCGGCACGTCGAGGACGCCGTCGCCGGGGCCGGCGGCGCGGTGCTGCGCTACGGCTGGTTCTACGGGCCGGGCACCATGGACGACCTCGTCGAGCCCATCCGCAAGCGGCAGTTCCCGGTCGTCGGCGGCGGTGCCGGGCACTGCTCGTGGGTGCATCTGGACGACGCGGCGGCCGCGACCGTCCTGGCCGTGGAGCAGGAGGCGCGGGGCGTGTTCGCCATCGGCGACGACGAACCGGCGCCGGCCGCCGAATGGCTGCCCTACCTGGCGGAATGCGCGGGAGCCAAGCGTCCGATGCGGATCCCCGCCTGGCTGGCCCGGCCCTTGGCCGGGGACGTCGCGGTGATGATGATGACCGAGGGCCGCGGCTTCTCCAACGCCAGGGCCAAGCGGGAGCTCGGCTGGGAGCTCCGCCACCCGTCCTGGCGCCAGGGCTTCAAGGAGGAGCTGGCGTGATCAGCCGCGGGGCGCTCCGGTGTCGTCGTAGTGCCGCCTCGCCTGCTCGACCTTCCCCAGGTTGGCGCCGGCCCACTCGGTGAGGTGGGCGAAAAGGGGGCCGAGGCTGCGGCCGAGGTCGCTGATCTCGTACTCGACGCGCGGCGGCACCTCGGGGTGGTAGGTGCGGACGACCAGGCCGTCGCGCTCCAGCTGGCGCAGGCGCTGGGTGAGGACCTTCGGGGTGATGCCGGTGATGCGCCGCTCCAGCTCGACGAACCGGTGGCGGCCGAACGTGTGGAGCGCCCAGAGGATGGGCGTCGTCCACCGGCTGAACACGATGTCGACGACCGGGGAGACCGGGCAGGCCAGCTCGGGATCGGACGTGGCGTCGGTCGCCGCTCGGCCCATGGTCGCACCCCTCTGAGGTAGTCACTTTCCTGTAGGTACCTACTATACTCATGCTGTTAGCGTCGCCGTCATCACGAGGAACACGAAGAAAAACGGGAGTTGATCATGTTCGTGGTGACGGGTGCGACCGGGAATGTCGGACGGCCGCTGGTGCGGGCCCTGGCGGACGCCGGGGAGCGGGTGACGGCGGTTTCGCGAGGCACGGCACCGGTGGATCTACCGGAAGGAACCGTCCATGTGCGGGCGGATCTGACCAAGCCGGAGACCCTGCGACCCGCCCTCGGCGGCGCCGAGGCCCTGTTCCTGCACGACGGCGGCGCCGGCGGCCACGGGTTCGACCCGAAGGCCGTCCTGGACGCGGCGAGGGACGCGGGGGTCCGGCGGGTGGTGCTGCTGTCCTCGCAAGGCGTGGTGACCCGGCCGGAGTCGCCCTCGCACGGGGGCGTGATGCGCGCGGTCGAGGACGCGGTCCGGGAGTCGGGCCTGACCTGGACGATCCTGCGCTCTGGCGGCTTCGCGTCCAACGCCTACGCCTGGGCCGAGTCGGTGCGCGCCGAGCGGACCGTCGCCGCGCCCTTCGGCGACGTCGGGATACCGGTGGTCGATCCGGCCGACATCGCGGAGGCCGCGGCCGCGGCACTGCGCAAGGACGAGCACGCGGGGCGGGTCTACGAGCTGAACGGGCCGGCGGCCGTCACGCCCCGGCAGCAGGCCGAGGCGATCGGCGCGGCCCTCGGCGAGCCGGTGCGGTTCGTCGAACTGACCCGGGCCGAGGCCCGCGCGCGGATGGCCGCGTTCATGCCGGAGCCGGTCGTGGAGACCACGCTGGCCGTCCTCGGCGAGCCGAACGCCGCGGAACTGCGGCTCAGCCCGGACGTCGAGCGGGTACTCGGCCGCGCACCCCGCTCCTTCGCCGCATGGGCCCACCGCAACGCCGACGCCTTCCGGTAGGGCCGTTCGTGCCGCTCCACCGGGCAGGCCGGCCTGGTTCGGCTTGGGCGAAGGCCGCCGTCCAAGCCGAACCAGGCGAGTCGTTCAGATGGACCGGCGGTTGGACGCGGTGCGGGCGCCCAGCCAGGCGGCGTAGAGGGCGGTGCCGACAAGGGCGGCCTTGCGGGTCTTGTCGACGGTGAGGGCCGCGCCCAGGGCGAGTTCGGTGGCGCCGTTCCGCTTGATCCAGGCATCGGTGTCCTGCGGGAAGGCGAGCCGGGAGATCGGCTCGAACACCTTGGGGGCGGCGAAGTGCGCCACCCCGGTGGCGGCGAGCGCAATGCCGGCGGTGCGGAGAAGAGCCATGAGGGGATTTCCTTTCAACCGGTGAATTCGTAGTCGTCGAGGTCGAACGTCCGGCTGCGGCGCAGCACGGAGAAGCCGGACTCCGGGCGGACGTACGGGGCGTCGCCGTGCCGGTCGAAGTAATAGGAGTTGGACCGGGCGCAACTCGGCTGGGCGAGGATGGTGCCCTTCATGCGGTCGCGCATCCGGGCGGTGAAGTCGTCGTGCGGGCGGCGCCTGACCACCATGCGGGCCGCCCGGCGCCGGCGCGCCTCCGCGATGCAGCGCACGATGTGCGTGCTGCCCGCCTCGATGATCGAGAACCAGGACGCACCCGTGACGGTGTAGGGGCCGTTCATCAGCCAGAAATTGGGCGCGAGCGGCGAGGCGACGCCCTCGTAGGTCTGGTAGCGGTGCTCGTCCCAGAAGGCGCCCAACTCGGCGCCGTCCAGGCCGACGACCGGGAACGCGGGCATCGCGCCGATTTCCAGGGTCTTGAAGCCCGTGGCCAGCACCAGGGTGTCGATTTCGCGTTCGCGGCCGTCCCGCGTCACGATGGCGTGCTCGGTGACGCGTTCGATGCGGTCGGTGACCAGTTCGACATTGCCGCGCATGAACGTGGGGAAATAGCGATTGGAGAACGAGGGCCGCTTGCAGCCGAAGCCGTAGCGCGGCGTCAGAGCGCGCCGGAGGCGGCGGTCGGGCACCTGGCGGCGCAGATGGGCGCGGCAGGTCATCTCGGTCGCGCGCACCAGGAACGGCACCTTGCTGTAGTGCACGATGCCCAGCACCATGATCACCTCGGACGCGATCGTGGTGATCAGCCGGGCGAGCGACTGGACCGGCGGCACCGCCCGGAAGAGGGCGCGCACCCCGCGCGGGACGGTGAAGTCGACCTTCGGGAACACCCAGATCGGGGTGCGCTGGTAGACGTCCAGACGGTCGGCGACGGACGCGATCTCCGGGATGACCTGCAGGCCGGACGCACCCGTGCCGATCACCGCGACCCGCTCGCCGCGCAACTCGTGGCCGTGGTCCCAGCGGGCGGTGTGGACGATCGTCCCGGCGAACGTCTCGATGCCGGGGATGTCCGGGTTCTTGGGCTGGTCGAGCGGTCCGACGGCGGCCACCAGGAACCGCGCGGTGATCTCGCCCCGGCCGGTGCGGACGCGCCAGGCGTCGGCGTCCTCGTCGAAGACGGCCCGCTCGACCTTGGTGCCGAGACGCAGGTGCGGCCGCAGCCGGTACTTGTCGGCGCAGTGCTCCGCGTAGGCGCGCACCTCGGCGCCGGGCGCGAACGCCCGCGTCCAGGACGGGTTGGGCTCGAACGAGTAGCAGTAGGTGGTGGACGGGATGTCGACGGCGACCCCCGGATAGGTGTTGTGCCGCCAGACGCCGCCGACGCCGTCCGCCGCGTCCAGGATGACGAAGTCGCGCACGCCCCTCTGCCGCAGCCGGATGCCGAGGCACAGCCCGGAGAATCCGGCACCGACGACGACCACCTCATGGTCGGGCTTCACCCGGTGTCCCTCCCCCCACCCTGGGATACCGACGGTATTTAGAAGTTGGACGAGGTGTCAATACACTCCGGGGCCGATGCTCCCGGCGGCCGGATACCGTCGGTATCCAGATGCCGGCACCCCTACGATGGCGGAATGGCACGACTGTCCAGGGCGGAGAGCCAGGCGCGCACCCGCGAACTGCTGATCGCCACCGCCCGGCGGCTGTTCCTGCGTGACGGGTATCACGCCACCTCGCTGGAGAAGGTCGCCGAGGCCGCGTCCTTCTCCAAGGGGGCCGTCTACTCCAACTTCGCCACGAAGGACGAGCTGTGCCGGACGGTCATCGAGGCCATCCGCGCCGAGCAGGTGCAGGCCATCATGGACGCCTTCCTCGGCGAGGGCTCCGACGAGGACCGCCTCGCCGTCTTCGACGCCTGGGCCGAACGCACGATCGGCGACCCCGGCTGGACGCTGCTGGAGGCCGAGTTCGCCATCCACGCCACCCGCCGCGACCCCGCGCTCCGCGCCGAGGTCGCCGCCGGCGGCCGCAGTTGGGCCGGCGCCCTCCGCCTCCTGCTGGAGGAAGAGGCCCGCCGCCGCGACCGCCCGCTTCCCCTCCCCGCCGCCGAACTGGCCGACGCCCTCCTCAGCCTC
Organism: Spirillospora sp. NPDC047418; assembly: GCF_040643275.1. Lineage (NCBI taxonomy): Bacteria > Bacillati > Actinomycetota > Actinomycetes > Streptosporangiales > Thermomonosporaceae > Spirillospora > Spirillospora sp. NPDC047418. Next base: position 12,860 of record NZ_JBEYTW010000047.1, on the reverse strand, counting down.
GGCATCGGCCTCGGCCTGCGCCGGGCAGTAGACCCGGCCCTCTCCCCCAACGCCCTCACCAACACCCTCCGCCTACTCCTCGCGCGTTGACGGCTCAGCGTTCGCGTTGGTTTCGGCGTGACGTTATGAAGGTCATGTCCCGCTGACGTCCGTCAGCGGGACATGACCCTGGCTCTGGTGTTCGTCGCCGCCGTGACGCCCGCGATGCGGGCCGACCAGGCGGCTCCTGCGGCCTCAGGAAGGCCGCGTGGACAGGGCTATCGCTGGCCCTGCGGCGCGACCTGGCCCTGCGGTGCGGCCGCGTCCTGCGGTGCGGCCTGGTTCTGCTCCGGGGCCTGCGGGGCCTCCGGGGCGGCGTTCTGCTGCTCGGGCTTGGCCTGCTGCGGAGGCGCGGCCTCCGCCTGCTCCACGGCCTCCGGCTTCGCAGCCTCGGGCTTCGCGGCCTCCGCCTGCTCCGCGGCCTCGGGCTTGGCGGCCTCGGGCTTGGCGGTGGCCTCCAGCGCGTCGGCCTTCTCGGCACCCTGGCCGTCCACCTTCACGGCGTCCTGCTCCGGGCCCTCGACCTCGATGACCACGGGGCCGGTCTTCTTCCCATGGACGCTCGGCTTGATGTCGCCGGTCTTGACGGGCTTGTTCCCGTTCTCCGGCGAGGAGTGCGGCGACTTCTCGATCTCGGCGTAGTTCAGGTCGCCGGGACCGTTCTCCACGATGTAGCGCGGCTTGATGTAGATGTGGACCTCCTGCGGCGGCCCGGCTTCCGCCGAGGCCGCGGGAACGGCCAGGAGACTGCCCCCGACGGCCAGCGCGACGACTGCCGCCGCACGAGCTATGCGTTTCATTCCATTTCCCCCTTTTTTGTGAACCAGGTTCGCGTACCGCGAACACTTGTTGATCATAACAAGGCGATTACACGAAACTAGATACGGGGAGCCGTGGATTCTCGGAGACTCGTCATCCGCAAAACCGACTTGCCGTTAGTTTACAGATCGGCAGTAATGCCGGATCTCTAAGCCGCCGGGTCTGATGTCCGGGGCGGCGGGATTCCGCGCGCCCGCTTCCGGCAGGGTGGGTCCGGGTCGTCCGGCGCGGCGGAGGACGGGCCCTGCACAGGCCCCCGACCAGGGCCATCGCCGATGCGCACGTGTACGTGTGCGTGAACGGGTGCGCCTGTCTTGGCGTCCGCATAACCCCCGGATCACGCCATTCCAGGAAAGCGGCTGCGCCCCGGCCGAGCCCCACGGAAAATGAGCTTGAGAACGAAGCCGTCGACGGACGTCGCCGTCCTCGGTGCGGGTCCCGCCGGCCGGGCCCTCCGGCGGAAGGAGGAGGGGCCGGCCGGCGGGCCGCGGATCAGGCCACGTCGAGTTCGCGGCGGCGCTCGGCCCACTGGAGGGAATGGCGGATGGCGTCCTCGATGGTGTACTCGGGCTTCCAGGACAGGAGGTCCCACGCCTTGGCCGGGTCGACGAAGGCGCCGACGACGTCGCCGGGGCGGGCCGGGGCGTCCTCCGCGACGAAGGCGTCCCCGACGACCTCGCGGAAGGCGGCGACGAGTTCGCGGACGGTGGTGCCGTCGCCCGTGCCGAGGTTGATCACCTCGTAGCGGGCGTGGTCGCCGACCGGGGGGATGATCGAGTCGAAGCGGGCGGCGGCCTCGTAGAAGGCGCGGGCGATGTCCCAGACGTGGATGTAGTCGCGGATCGCGGTGCCGTCCCGGGTCTCCCAGTCCACGCCGGTGATCTTGAAGGGCGCGCCCTGGGTGAAGCACTCGATCATCTTGCCGAGGGCGTGGGTCGGCTTGCTGTTCTGCAGGCCGGTGCGCAGCCGGGGGTCCGCGCCGATCGGGTTCAGGTAGCGCAGCGAGATGACGCGGAAGTCGTAGGCCTTGCAGAAGTCCTGCAGGAGGAGCTCCGCCATCATCTTCGAGCGGGTGTACGGGTTCTGCGGTTCGAGGAACGACGTCTCGGTGACCGAAAGGTCCGGTTCCGGACGGTACATCCCGGCGGTGGACGCGAAGATCATCCGGTCGCGCCCGTTGCGCACGAGGTGGCCGGCGAGGTCCAGGGTCTTGGACAGGTTGACCCGGTAGTAGCGCAGCGGGTCGGCCATCGAGTCGGGCACCACGATCAGCGCGGCGCAGTGGACGGTCGCGATGATGTCGGGGTGGTCCCGGAAGATCGTGTCGACCAGGTCCCCGTCGCCGATGTCGCCCTGGTAGAAGATCTTACCGGCGGCGAACTCGGACCGGCCCGTGACCAGGCTGTCGAGCACGACGGGCGTGACGCCGCGCTCGGCGAAGGCGGAGGCGATCGTGCTGCCGATGAACCCGGCTCCCCCGGTGATCAGGACTTTCATGTGGCATCCCCTGCAGGCCAGTGCGTCCCCTTGAATGACACGCACAGGATCCGCAGGCGGTCGCGGACGGTCAATGTCCCGCACGGAAGGTGACCGGGTCCGGACGCGGGTGAACCGGCGGGCACCGGATGGCGTCCGCGCACGGTTCTTCCCGCCGCCCGCGGAGCGGAGCGAAGTACAGCGTTTGCAGGATCCGCCGGGCGCGCGCAGCGGTCATCGTCGGTGGATGGAACCGATCCGCGTCCTCATCGTGGACGATCACGCGCTGTTCGCCGAGGCCCTCGCGGCGCGGCTCGGGCGCGAGCCCGATCTGGTGATCCTGCCGATCGCCTCGGACGTGCGGCGCGCACTCGCGCTGACCGCCACCGAGCGCCCGCGGGTGCTCGTCCTCGACCTGATGCTCGGCGCGGAGAGCGGGCTGGACGTCCTGGACCGGGTCCGCGCCGACCATCCGGACGTCCGGGTCGTGGTGCTGACCGCGATGAGCGACCTGGACGCGATGGTGCAGGCCGTCCGGCGGGGCGCGGTCGGGTGGCTGGAGAAGACCGAGAGCGCCGGGCTGGTCGCGCGGGTGATCCGGTCGGCCGCGCGGCAGGGCGGCTGGATCCCGCCGGACGCGCTCGGCGACGTGCTCCGCCGGCTCGTCCGGGACGGCGGCGAGGCCGGCGCCGACGCGCCGCTGGCCGAGCTGACGCCGCGGGAGCGCGAAGTGCTGCAGTGCATGGTGGACGGCCTCGGGCGCGCCGAGATCGCCGAGCGGCTGGGATTGTCGGCGAACACCGTCCGGACGCACACGCAGAACCTCCTCGCCAAGCTCGGGCTGCATTCGGCGCTGGAGGCGATCACGCTCGCGATGCGGGCCGGGATGCGGCCGTCCGGCTGACCCCTGCAAACGGCGTAGTCCCGGGTCGTCTTTTGGGCGATTGCTCCGTACAAGCCCCTTCTTACGCTCGCCGTGACGAGCCGGAGGGGAAGATCGTGGAGATCGACGAGGTCGCGGCGCGGGTGGTTCGCAGCTACTGGGCGCTTCTGCTGGTCATGACGGTGGCCCCGCTCGTGCTGGTGGGGCTGGTGATGAGCGGCCAGGAGCCGCCGGCGGTCGCGCAGTCCCGGCTGCAGGCGAGCAGCCGGGCGACGGACGCGGCGCCCGGCGACGCGGGCGTGTCCATCGTGGTCAGCCAGGTGAAGGCGTTCGCGACCAGCGAGAACCTGCTGAGCGGGGTGCTGCGCGCGCAGCGGGTGGACCGGTCGACGGTGAAGGTCGCCAAGGCGATCGAGGTGACCGGGCTCGGGACGTCCACGATCGTGCAGTTGTCGGTGAAGGACCGCGATCCGGGCGTGGCGCGGCGGCTGGCGGACGCGCTCGGCGCCGCCGTCGTCAAGGAGATCAACGCCTCCAACCAGGGCTCGATCACGCAGCAGATGGACGAGATCGACAAGCGCGTCCGGGAGCTGGAGAAGAAGCTCGGGCCGCTGTCGCGGCGGGCGGGCGCGCAGCCGAACCCCGACATCGGCGCCGCGAACGAGCGGGAGCGGGTGCAGGCCGAGCTGACCGACCTGCGGTCGAACCGCTCGGACCTGCAGACGCAGCTGTCGACGGCCGGGACCGCGTCGGTGGTGCAGCCGGCGGTGCTGGCGCGGCGCACGAACCCGGTGGTCATGATGGCGGCGATCGCGGGCCTGGTCGGGCTGATCGGCGGGATCCTGATCGCGGTGGTGACGGAGATGGTCCGTCCGACGATCCCGGGGCAGCGGCGGGTGGCGCGGCGGCTCGGCGTGCCGCTGCTCGGCTGGGCCGACCGGGGGCCGGCGCCGCTGGCCGACCTCGGGCGGCGGATCCGGCTGGCCGCGAACAAGGAGGGCGTCGGGCGGATCACGCTGGTCGGCGCCCCCGGACCGCTGCCCGCCGACCTGGTGTCGTCGGTCGCGTCCGCCGTCTACGGGGACGACACGAAGGTCGTCACGGCCCGGCCCGGCAACGACGACGACAGCGGCGGCGGCACGGACGAGCCCGGCGACGAGGTCGGCGGGCCGTCGCTCAACAGCGGCGGGCCGGGCGGGCGGGCGAGCACGTCGGTGGTCCGCGCGGGCGGCACCGCCGTGATGACGAAGAAGTCCGGCGTGTCGCCCTCGGAGGTCACCCAGCCGGTTCCGGTGCGCCGGCTCTGTCATGTGCACGCGTTCGAGGACATCGATCCGGGTTCGGACGAGGTGGTCGGCGTGGTCGTGGTGGTCGGGCCGGTGACGCGGGTGGCGGGGCTGGAGACGGTCCGCGATCTGGTCGCCGCGTCGGGCTGGCCGCTGCTCGGCGTCGTCGCCTCGTCCCGGAAGATCTCCACTTCCCACAAGAGCAGGGGGTAGCAGATGAGTTCGTCCGTTCCGTTCACGATCCCGTCGGTGTCCGGCGAGGTGTCCGACGCGGTCGTCAAGGTGCTCGACTCGGGCTGGATCACGACGGGTCCGCAGACGGCGGCGTTCGAGCAGGAGTTCGCCGACCACCTCGGCGCCGCGCACGTCGTCGCGGTCGCCTCGTGCACGACCGCGCTGGAGCTGTGCCTGCGCGCGCTGGACCTGCCGCCCGGGTCGGCGGTGCTGACGCCGAGCCTGACGTTCTGCGGCGCGATCAACGCGATCCTGCACGCCGGGCACCGGCCGGTGCTGGTCGACATCGACGAGGACACGCTCGTGCCGAGCCCGGAGACGGTGCGGGCGGCGGCCGACCGGAGCGACCCCGCGGCGATGATCGTCCAGAACCAGGGCGGTTACCCGGTGGACGTGGCGGCGCTGGCGGAGGCGGCCGGCCTCGACCGGACGCGGGTCGTCGAGGACGCGGCGCACGGTCCGGGCGCGGGCCGCGCCGGCAAGAACGTCGGGTCGGAGTCGTTCGCGGCGTGCTTCTCCTTCTACGCGACGAAGAACATGCCGATCGGCGAGGGCGGCGCGGTGGCGTCCAGCGACCAGGAGTTCGCCGACCGGGTCCGCGCGATGCGCATGCACGGGATGAGCAAGGACTCCTGGAAGCGCTACCTGCCCGGCGGCAGCTGGCGCTACGACGTGAGGACGGTCGGGCTGAAGGCGAACATGACCGATGTCCAGGCGGCGATCGGGCGGGCGCAGCTCGCGGCGCTCCCCGGCTGGCAGGAGCGCCGCGCGGAGATCGTCGGCCGGTACGACGCGGCGCTGCGCGGCCTGCCGGGCCTGGTCCTCCCGCAGCGGAACCTGGACGGGATCCGGCACGCCTGGCACCTCTACCAGGTCCGCGTCCACGACCGCGACGCGATCAGCGCCGAGCTGGAGGCGGCGGGCGTCGCGACGTCCGTGCACTTCATCCCGGCGAACCAGATGACCGCGTACCAGGAGATCCTGGGCGCCGAGGAGTGCGCGCGGGTGCCGGTGACCGACCGGGTCGGCGAGGAACTGCTGTCGCTTCCGCTGTATCCGGGGCTGACCGACGACGGCATCGAACGCGTCGTCACCGCACTCGCCGAGGCCCTGCGGACCCGGAGCTGACCGTGCGAAGGTTCATGCCGCGCCGCACTACCGGGACCACCGCGCCGGTCCCGGTCAGCCCGCTCGCCCTGCTCATGGGGCGGGACGAGGTGGTCATGGCGCGGCATCGCGGGCGGCGGCTGGTCCGCGGCCGGCGGGTGCTGGTCACCGGGGCGTGCGGGACGGTCGGCCGCGCCCTCTGCCACCAGGTCGGACGGCTCGAACCGGCCGCGCTGACCCTGCTCGACCGCGACGGCGCCGGCCTGCGGCGCCTCCGCAGCGAACTGGACGGTGGCCTGGGCGGTGGCCTGGGCGGTGGCCTGGGCGGTCGGCTGGGCAGCGTCGCGCTCGCCGAGGCCGACGTCCGCGACGAGCGGCGCGTCGACCGGGCCATCGCCGCGGCCCGCCCCGACCTGCTGTTCCACACGGCGGGCCGCAACGAGCTGGCGGCCGTCGAGCGCGACCCGTGCCGGGGCGCCGCGCACAACGTCCTCGGCACCCGGCACGTGCTCGACGCGGCGGTGCGGCACGGGGTGGAGCGGGTCGTGTTCGTCTCGTCCGACAAGGCCGCCGACCCGACGTCGGTGTTCGGCGCGACGATGCGGCTCGGGGAGCTGCTGCTGCGGACGGCGACGCCCGGCCCGACGTGCTTCGCCGCCGTCCGGGTCGGCAACGTGATCGGCGAGGCGGGCCCGCTGCTGAGCCTGCTCGCGCACCGCATCTCCTCCGGCGAGGTCGTCACGATCACCCATCCCGAGGTGGCCCGCCACTTCATGACGGTGCGGGAGGCGGCGGGGCTGCTGATCGAGGCGGCGGCGATGGCGGAGGAGGCGGAGACGTTCGTCCTCGACATGGGCCGTCCCGTCCCGGTCGTCGACCTCGTGCACCGGTACGCCGAGCAGCTGCGGCTGCCGGAGGTGACGATCCGGTTCAGCGGGCTCGGGCCCGGCGAGAAGCTCGCGGAGAAGGCGTTCGCCGACTCCGAGCGGCGGATCCGCACCGCGCACCCGAAGATCTGGGCGACCCGCCCGGCCGCGCCGCCCGCCGGGCTTCCGCAGCTGCTGGACGAGCTGGAGGCCGCGGCCGGCGCGGGCGACGGGGACGCGGTGCGGCTGCTGCTGCGCCGGCTGCTCCCCGAGTACCACCCGGTCCGGCGGCCCGACCCCGCCGAGCCCCCGCCGCCCGAACCGCCCCGGCTCTGCGGCACGGGGTGCAGCCCCGACCCGCCCGGCCTGTGAGGTGTGCCAGTGAGTACCACGAGGAAGCTCAGAGTCGCCACGGTGATCACCCGCTTCAACGGCGGGGCCGGGCAGGTCGCGCTGAACGGCGCGCTGGCCCTCCCGGACGGCGACTACGAGCGCGCGATCGTCACCGGCGGCGTCGGCATGGACAGCACGGCAGCGTCCACGAGAAACAGCGTCCTCTATGGGGACGATGCCGTCGCGAACGCCGCCGCCGGTGACCTCACTCCGCGGGCGCACGCGGCCGGGATGGAGATCGTCCAGGTGGGGCCGCTGGTGCCGCAGATCTCGCCGCGCGACGACCTGGCCGCGCTGCGCACGCTGACGGAGGTCCTGGCCGACGGGCGGTACGACGTCGTCCACACGCACAGCGCGAAGGGCGGCGTGATCGGCCGGGTCGCGGCGGCCCGCGCCGGGGTGCCGCGCATCGTGCACACCTGGCACGGGTTCCCGTTCAACGAGTTCCAGTCGTTCGCGCGGCGGCGCGTGTATATAGGTCTCGAGCGGATCGCCGCCAGGCGCACCGACGCGTTCCTCGCGATCGGGTCGGAGACGGTGACGACGGCGCTGCGGCTCGGGCTGACGACGCCGGAGCGGGTGCGGCTGTCGTGGCCCGCCGTGGACGTGGACGCCTACGCGGCCGCGCCCGGCTCCCGCGCACACGCCCGCCGCCGCCTCGACCTGCCGCTCGGCGTGAAGGTCGTCGGGTCGGTCGGGCGGCTGACGTTCCAGAAGGGCCCGGAGGTCTTCGCGAAGGCCATCGCGCGGCTGCCGGACGACGTGTTCGGCCTGTGGGTCGGCGGCGGCCCGATGGCGGACGAGCTGGAGCGGCTCACCGCAAAGCTCGGCATCGCCGAGCGGATGCGCTGGCTCGGGCACCGCGACGACGTCGCCGACGTGCTGCCCGCGTTCGACGTCATGGCGATGGCGAGCCGGTGGGAAGGGCTCCCGTGCGTGCTGGTCGAGGCGATCGGGGCGGGGATCCCGCTGGTCGCGACGGCCGTCCCGTCCAACCAGGACCTCGTGCTCGCGGGCGAGACGGGGATGCTCGTCCGGCCGGAGGACCCGGCGGGGCTCGCCGCCGCGGTGTCGGCGCTGCTGGACGACCCGGCCGCCGCCGCCCGGATGGCCGGGCGCGCCCGCGCCCGCGTCGGCGCGTGGTTCTCGCCCGAGCACCTCGGGACCGTCCTCGACGAGACCTACCGGGGGAGCTCCGCACGCCCATGACCGCGACCCTGACCGCATCCGGCGAGGCCCCGCACGCGCCGGCGCCCCTGAAGCGGCGGACGCGGCTGCCCGCCGTGGTGATCGTCGCGGGCATCGCCTCGCTGCCGATGCTGATGCCGGCCGGGCTGGCGCCGGGGCCCGGCAACACCGCGCTGCCCGACCTCGCGCTCGTCGGCGTCACCGCGGTGATGCTGCTGTGGGCGGGCACCCGACGGCTGCCGGTCCGGTGGCCGTTCCTCGTCCCGACGCTGCTGACGATCATCGCGGGCGGCATCGCGGCCATCGTCAACGACGCGGGCGCGCTCACCCTCGTCAAGGACCTGTTCGTCCTGCTGTGGGCGGTGGGCATCGCGAACTTCGGCCGCGACCCGTCGCTGCTGAAGGTCGCGCTCCGCGCGTTCGTGTGGATCGGGACGTTCTACGCCGTCGTCATGCTCGTCGGCTTCGTGCTCGGGATCGAGGCGCTGTCGGGCAAGCAGGTCGACGGCGAGCGCGCGATGTTCACGTTCGGCGACGCGAACTACGCGTCCAACTGGTTCATCTGCGTCTTCTTCATCGCCCGCGCGAGCCGGTTCCCCGAGACGGCCTGGAAGCGGTGGGCGGTCTGCGGGATCCTGCTGGCCGCCGAGGTCCTGACCGGGTCGAACGGCGGGCTGCTCGCGCTGTGCGTCGCGATCCTGCTCGGCTGCCTGTTCCGGCTGTTCCGCGAGGGCAAGGCGCACCACGCCGTGGCGGTCGGCGCGCTCGCCGTGTTCGTGGGCGGCGGCGCCGTCGCGGCCGTCTCGGCGGTGAACGTCCAGCCGCTGCTGGACCGGGCGAGCGAGGCGTCCCCGATCCTGCGCGACTCGATCGGGCGGACGACCGGGGAGAGCACCAACTCGCGCAGCACCGTCCTCGCCACCACCCTCCAGATGATCGACGACCAGACGCACCCGTGGGGCATCGGACCCGGCCAGACCGAGGAGCAGATGCTGGTGCGGCAGGAGACCTACGTCCGCGAGGCCCACAACGACTACGTGGCGGCCGTCCTGGAACGCGGCTTCCTCGGGGGCGTCGCGCTCATCACGCTCGTGTTCGTCCTGCTGCTGAAGTGCGTGCGGATCGCCCGCCGGGGCGTCCTGACCGCCGAGTACGCGCGGCTCGTCCCGCGGCCCGAGTTGTTCGGCGCCCTCATCGCCGTCTTCCTCGTCTCCGGGCTCTTCTACGAGACCCTCCACTACCGCCACGGCTGGGCGTTCTTCGGGCTCATCGCCGCCCTCGACCTGTTCGGACGGAAGGAGGCGGCATGACCGGCACGCAGTCCCCGGCCGCGGTCGCGCCCGCGCCCGAGTCCCGGCTCCGGCGCCGGCTGCTCGCGCTCGTCGCGGGCAACATGGCCGGACGCATCGGAGCGCTCGCGTCCCTCGGCATCGCCACGATCATGGTCGCGCGGATCGGCGGGCCGAAGCTCGTCGGCGCGTTCACCCTCGTCCGGATCCTGCCGGGGCTGCTGTGCCAGCTGTCCAGCGCGGGCCTGCCGGGAGCCGCGCCGTTCTTCCTCGCGCGCTCCGCCGACTACGACCAGAGCCGGGTACGGCCCACCCTCGCCTGGCTGACCGTGATCGGCGCGACGCTCTCCGGGATCGGCTGGCTCGCCCTCAGCCCCCTCTTCTACCTGGTGTTCTTCAAGTCGTTCGGGATCTGGGTCACGCTCGCCGCCGCCGCGCCGTCCTTCACCCAGGGCTTCGTGTCGGTCGGCAAGGGCCTCCTCCAGGGGACCGACGACCAGCCGGGCGCGAGCCTCGCCATCGCCGTCGAGGAGTTCGTGTTCCTGCCGATCTACCTGGTGATCCTGACCGGCTGGTACGGGCCCGGCGCGCTCATCACCGGGCTCGTCCTCGCCGACGTCGCCGCCGCCGCGTGGATCGCGCGGCGGCTCGCCCGCCGCGGGTTCTTCGCCGGCTGGGGACGCGCCGACCGGCGGCTCGGCCGCTCCATCGCCGGGTACGGGTTCCGCGGCTACCTCGGCCAGCTCATCGACCTGCTGCAGCTCCGCTTCGACATGGCGCTGCTCGGCGCGCTCGCCGGGCCGAAGGTGCTCGGCGTCTACACGGTCGCCAGCAAGTTCGCCGAGCTGGTGCAGCTGCCGGGGCTCGCGGTCAACTACGTCCTGTACCCCGACTTCGCGAAAGAGGACCGGGAGACGGCGACGAAGCGGACCTCCCGCCTGATCCTGCCCGCCCTGGCCGTGTCGGTGCTGGCCGCGCTGCCGCTCGCGCTCATCGCCGGGACCGCGCTGCCGTGGATCTTCGGGGACGTGTTCGACGACGCGGTCGTGCCCACCTACATCCGGCTCGCCGGCGTCGTCACGTTCGGCGTGACCGGGCTCGTCATGGCCTACCTGTACGGGGTCGGACGGCCCGGCGCCGCGTCCACCGGGCAGGGCATCGGCCTGGTGGTGGTCGTCGTGCTCGGCGCGATCCTCATCCCGGCGCACGGCGCGGTCGGCGCCGCCGTCGCCACGTCCATCTCCTTCGTCGCGACCACGGCCGCACTGCTGGTCTGGTTCCAGCACGTCAAGAACCCCGCATCCGAACCCCCCACACCCGAACCCCCCGCACTCCACGGCAAGGAGTGACCATGTCCGAGCTCGCGAACCGTCCCGTCGAACCGTCCGGCGGCGTCCCCCCGTCCCGGCCGCGCCGCGTGCTGGACGTCGCCGGCGCGCTCACCGGGCTGCTGCTCCTCAGCGTCCCGCTGGTGCTCGTCTACGCGCTGGTGCGGCTGTCCAGCCCCGGGCCCGGCGTGTTCCGGCAGCGGCGGGTCGGGCAGGGCGGACGGCCTTTCACCATGTACAAGTTCCGGACGATGCGGCAGGGCGTCGGCGGCCTCACCGTCACCGCCAACTGCGACCCGCGCCTCACCAAGGTCGGCAAGCTGCTGCGGCAGTGGTCGCTGGACGAGCTGCCGCAGCTGGTGAACGTGCTGCGCGGCCAGATGACCCTCGTCGGGCCGCGCCCGGAGACCTACGACCTCGCCGAGCACTACGCCGCCGACTGCCGGTGGATCTTCGACCACCGGCCCGGCCTGACCGGCGTCTCCGAGGTCCGGTTCCGCGACTTCGACGTGCTCGGCCCCGGCGAGGAGGTCGACCTCGCCAACTACATCGAGCGGATCGTCCCCGCCCGCGTCGCCGTCGACGCCGTCTACCTGCGCGACCCGTCGATGCGCGCCACGTTCGGCGCGCTCTGGGACACCGTCAAGCACATCCTCGGCATCCCGATCCCGCCCCTGCGGATCACCGGGGAGGCGCCGCCGCGCCCCGCCGAGGAGCCCGGCTCCGCCGCCTGACCCGCCGCCCGCCATCGGGGAGCAGACATGGACATCCGGGGCACCCGGTTCAAGCTGTCGGCGGTCGCGGCCGCGGTCGTCCTGGTGGCCGGATTCCTCCTCTACCTGCAGCACAGGACGTCCGGCTACCAGCCCTACCGGGGGCCGCTCGCGACACCGGGCTCGCCCGCCGCCGAACCCCACAAGACCCGCCGGATCGCGCTCAACACCCAGCCCGCCGACTACCCGCGGCTCAAGACCCTCGGCTACGACCTGGTGGACGTCAAACCGGACGCCTCCCTCGTCGCCGGCGTGCCCGCCGGGATGCAGGCGCTCCTGTGGGTCGGCAACTTCACCTGCGGCGACTTCGACCTCGGCTGGGACGCGTTCCAGCGGGCCGTCCAGCAGTTCGGGCACGACCCGAGGGTCTACGGCTGGTACCTGTCGGACGAGCCCAACCCCGGCGACTGCCCCGGGGTCGCGGGCGAGATCCGCCGCCGCGCCGCCTACATCGAGCAGAACGCGCCGGGCCAGATCTCGTTCATCTCCCTCACGGACTGGCCGATGAAGCCGCTCACCCCGAAACGCGTCGGCGTCGACCTGGTCGGCCTCGACCCGTACCCGTGCAAGGGGTCGTCCGAGGCCCGCGAGCGCTGCGACACCGGGGCGATCGACCGGATGGTCCGGATGGCCGACGCCGCCGGCATCCCGCGCGCGGCGATCGCGCCCGTCCTGCAGACGTTCGGGCAGAGCTGCACGAGAGGCGACAAGCAGTACTGGCTGCCGACGCAGGCCCAGTTCCGCAAGATCCTCGCCCGCTGGGACCGGCTCACGCCGCGCCCGCCGCTGGAGATCTCCTACTCCTGGGGCCGCCAGGACCGGTGGGCGTGCCCCACCCTCGCCGACGCGACCGGCGGCGCCCACCCCGACCTGCAGACCCTGATCCGGGCCCGCAACACGCGCGGCTAGCCCGCCTTGTCGGCGATGGCCGGCTGTGAATTGGACGGCACCGGAAAGTCGAACGAGCCGACCTTCACGGCCACGACTTCCATGACGCAGACGACGAGAACGAACGCGACGGCCAGCAGGCCGAGCTTCTTGCGGTCCAAGCCCCGCACCCCTTCAAACCCCCAGAAAACGCAGGTCAAACCTACCACAAAACGATCTTCCCCCTCTCCCACCTGCTTCGTTGATCTGCGGCGTGTTGTTGTTATGCGGTCGTCCATAACAACAACACGC